>NZ_JBWKJZ010000028.1:0-127302 GCF_056431945.1 Streptomyces sp. NPDC045778 | reverse complement strand
GGCCGGACGAACTCCCACTCGGCGTCCGACAGTTCATGGCGACGTATCACGACACCATGATCCACCAGCAGTGAACATTTGACGACACCGCCTAGCGCCCACGCGCAATGCTGGCCTGCGGCGCCTTGTGCTGACGGGGGTCGAACTGGCAGTGGGAGCGTCGCTTGCGGCCCTGGCATCAGGGTCATGGGGTGGCACGGGTGGGCGCTGCGGGGAGCTGTTGGTGGGCTCGCGCGGGAAGCTCTCGATGACATCGTCGCGGCGCGCCGGTGGCGGCGGCCCTTGAAGGCTCCCTTTCCGAGACGGGGCGCGGCGCCACGCTCGGGGCGTGGCAGGACAAGCCAGACGGGTAGAACCGCCTGGTTCCTGGTTCCCCTCTGAGGCAACATCGTGGGATGTCCACTCTCGATGAGACGTCAGGGCAACAGGGGGACGTGGCGGGGCCGGTGCTGAGGGTGAGTACCGACAGTGTCCCGGCACATGACCGGTTCGACTGGTGGGTCGAGATGGTCGGCAACGAGGTCATGCCCGTGACAGTACGCAGCGCGCACGCGCCCCTGTTCCAGGGCCGGGTAAACGCCGTCGAACTCACCGACAGCCAGGTGGCGTTCTTCGGTTTCTCCCCGATGACAGTCCGTCGCTCCGCTGCGCAGATCCGCCGTTCCGACCCCGAGGTGTACTACCTCGTCCTGGTGCATGGCTCTCCGATCCGCCTTGAGCAGGAGCGTGGAGTGGTCTGCCTCGGGCCGGGCGACATGACCTTGTTCTCCACCTCGCACCCGCTGGCGTGCGACTTCCCCGACCATGGCCGACAGGTCCGGCTCACCCTGATGAGGCTGCCGCGTTCGCTACTGCCGCTGGCGAGCGGCAAGGCGGACCGATTGCTGGCTGAGCCCCTGGCCACCGGGGCCGGTTCGGCGAGGCTGCTGGGCTCCTACCTCGCGGGGCTGCCCGACGCCGCCCGCGCCGCCGGCTCACAGGAGCGGGCCCGGCTCGGCCACATCGGCATGGATCTGGCGGCGGCCGTACTGGCGGGGCGGCTGGGTGCCCAGGGCAGCCTCCCCGCCGAGAGCCGCAAGTCGGTGCTGCTGGCCCGCATCAACGCGTTCATCGACCACCACCTCGGCGACCCCGAGTTACGCCCCGCCTCCATCGCCGCCCACCACCACATCTCCGTACGGACCCTCCACCTCCTCTTCCGTGAAGCACCGGACACCGTGGCCACCACGATCCGCCGCCGTCGCCTGGAGCGCTGCCACGCCGACTTGACCGCCCCCGGCCAGCGCCACCGTACGATCACCGAGATCGCCGCCCGATGGGGCTTCCACCGCCCCGCCGACTTCAGCCGGGTGTTCCGCAACGCCTATGGATTACCTCCCACCGAGGTGCGGGCGCTTGCGCTGGATGCGAAGGATTCTTGCGCTGGTTACTGAAGACGCCGTGACCGGGACCGGGCCACAGTTGAGCCCCGGTGCGGAACATCCGCACACCCGAGCATCCGGATCCGCGCCCCGGCCCGCAGTCGAGGAAAGGAAGTTCCCTATGCGTGCGACTCGTTCGCTGCTCGTCGCCTCCATGGCCCTGGCCGCCACCTTCGGCACTGTTCCACTCGCGTCGGCGTCCCCGGCCCCCGCCCCGGCGCCGGCCCCGGCGGCGTACAACTGCCCCGCCGCGTACTTCTGCATCTACAGCGGCTGGAACGGCACCGGCGAGCGCTGTATCTGGCAGAGCGCTCAGCGCGCCAACACGGCCGACGACTGCGGCTTCATCCAGCGGCAGTTGAACGTGTTGTCGGTGGCGAACAAGACCACCCATCGCAAGCAGTACTACAAGGCCACGAACTACAACCAGCGTGTGGGCTCCACTCCGGCGAACGCGGAGGGAAACCTGATGGGCAACTACCAGATCCGCTCCTTCAGGCCGCAGTAGTCCTCGGCACCAGAGCCCCTCACCTCCCATCAGTGTGGGGGCTTGGTGTGGGGGGCTTGGTGTGGGGGGGCTGCCCCAGCCCCGCGCCCTCGGCTTGACTGTCGGGGGCGCGGGGTAGGGCAGTGACGTGCGGGTGACCGTGGTCGGCCGCCGCGCGAGTGTCGGCTGGGCCGCCGCGCGCTCCAGCGTGCCGCGCTCTGCCGGGCCTTGTCCGCGCCGTCGTACAGCCCAGCAGCCCTCGGGGGCCGCCTCGCCGCGGCGCGCGGCTGGTGGCATCTGCTTGCGGTTCGGCGACCGTGCTCGCCAGACCGCGAACAAGCCGCCTGTCAGGCTATGCGCCAGTCCTGAGCGTTGCTGTTGTTTTACTCATACGTCTGGATCACGGCACCGTGTGAGGGTTTCCGCCGGACAGGTCCAGGCACGGTCCGCTCGGCTTGCTCACGATCCGGTTCCCCGCGATGCGCCACTGCTGGGCCGGCCAGTCGCTGTGGCAGTCGAACATGTTCACCGCGGCACCCCGGTCGGCGTTGACCGCGACGATGTCCAGGCACCTCGCCGGGCCTTTGTCCGACAGGTCACTGACGAGCTGGTCGCTGACCCATGTCCAGCGCTGCTGGGCGCCACCGTGGCAGTCCCACGTCGTCTCCAACGCTCCGTTGCCACGATTTCCGTCCCGTACTTCGAGGCACTTTGTTGCTCTTCATCGTCACGATCGGAACTCCGAGGTCGGCCTTCGCGCTCTCGGGGACCGGATCGGCTGACGCCGAGGTCGTGAAGGCAAGGCTGCCGATCAACAGCCCCACTGAGCCCAGTAACCCCGCACGCCGGTTCGAAGGCCGGGGCCCTGCGGCGCGGCGGAGCCGGTTGGCGATCGCGAGTGCCAGCCTCTCCTCCTCCGGCAAGGAGGTGACGATGAGGTCGCATCCCTGCTGGTCGAGTTCGCGCAGGAACCCGTACAGCCGGCGCGCTTAGATGGCCATCGAGGCGGGGACCGCCACCACGACGTAGGCCTTGACCGGGGTGTCGGCGAGGGACGGGGGAGGAGGACGCGGACCTGGTACCCGTGCTCCAGGGCACGCTCTGCTTCGGCAATGACCTTCTCGGCTTCGACGAGGACGGCCCGTGCTCGCGGCGCGTACTGGGAAGGATGCTGGCCCGGGACCCGGGACCCGGCACCCGGCACCCGGCACCCGGCACCCGGGCACGGCTCGTCGAAGGGACCGCGAGCGGACGCCCCCGTACCGCTTCGAGGTCTTCGCGTGTCACCCCGCCGGGCCGAAGAACGCTCGGGGCGTCGCCCGTGGCGTCGACGATGGTCGGCTCGACACCGGCCTCGCAGGGAGCGCCGTCCAGCGCGAAGTCGACCTCGTCGCCAAGCTCAGCACGGACGTGGTGCGCCGTGGTGGGGCTGACCGAGCCGAAACGGTTGGCGGACGGGGCGGGGACGGGGCCGGGGCGCCCCCACCGAAAGCCGACAGCAGCCCGAGCGCCACAGGGTGGTCGGGAACGCACACAGCCACCGTCTCCAAGCCACCAGTCGCTTCGAGAGGCACCCGGCTGCCACGCCGCAGGACCAGCGTGAGCGGCCCCGGCCAGAAGTGCTCGGCCGGCAGGCGCGCCGCCGGGGGCACGTCCTCGGCCCGGTCGTCCAGATGCTCCGCGCCGCCGATGTGGACGATCAGCGGGTGGGAGGGTGGACGCTCCTTGACCTGGAAGATGCGCGCGACCGCAGCGGGGTCCTCGCGTTGGCGCCCAAGCCGTAGGCGGTCTCGGTCGGGAGGGCCACCAGGCCTCCGGCGCGCAGTGCGCCCGGGGCAGTGCCGTAGGGGGCGGGCCGGTCATGTTCCGGCCCGCCCACGGGTGTTATGACTGCCGGGAGCTCTCGGCAGGAGTCGGTGTGCGGTGTACGGACAGAAGCCGGGGCAGAACCCTGTGCCTGCGGCGCGCGGGAGGTGTCTGCTGTGCCGCGGGCAGTGACTCCGCGCTGTCCACGGCCGCAGGTCCACGACCAGGTGCGGGACGGGGTTCGGGTCGATCGGGTTGAGGGGTGGGGTGGGGGGCGAGGTAGGCCTGTGCGCGCAGATAGGCTTCCAGGGCGCGGCCGGGATCGATGGCCATGATGCTTCTCCTGCTGGTGCTGTGCGTGGGGGCGTGTCCGCAGAGGGCGGGATGGGCGCCTGTCAGCAGCGCAGGACCGTATGGCGGGCGCGGGCAGCGGCGAGGACGGCGCTCTCGGGCCAGGGCGTGGCTGCCTGGCGCGGAGGGTTTTTCGACGCGCCGGCCTCAGGAGCGGGGGACGGTAGGCAGGTGCGCCCGCCGAGGGGGTGACGGTCTCGGGCGGCACGAGAGAAGCGGCGCTGCCCGCTGAAGCAGGCGGTGCTCTCGTCGACGCCGGGCTCGGTCGTCAGGGTCGTAGCAGCCCTTGCCGGGTCTGCGAGGTGTCCGGGGGCGAGCTGGGTGCCGCACAGGGCGAGCACCAGAGAGATCAGCGCCACGGCGGCGGCCCGCGCAGCGGACCACCGAGCAGCACGACTCCAGCCAGCCATGCACCAAGGGTAGTCATGTGACAACCATGAGTGCATTCAGTCAGATGGGTGACATCCCCGCGACGGCTGGGACTCGGACTGCCCTACGGAGTTGCTGTGACGGCGGTGACTTCCGTACCGGGCGCTCGCGCTGTACACGAGGACGGTTATGCCGTCCTCGATGAGGAGGTGATCCAGGACTGGCCACCGTCCGGGTGATCGTAGGCCGGGTGGTGGGCACCGGACACGGTGGTGATGAGGAGAAGCCCCGACCGGCCAGGGGGGTATCGCCGTCGCGGAGGCCGCTGCTCGTTGCGGGGCCACTACGGGCGCGCCGCGTTGCTGAGGACGTGGGTCGATGGGCGGCGAGCCTTGAGAACGTGCCCCGGTCAGCCCGGCAGCTGAGGCAGGACACCTCGCTTGTCCGGCACCTGGCTGAGGCCATGCGCGCGGCGCACGAACTGCTGTCGCGCCGTCGAGCGCAGCCCTTCCAGGAAGTCGTCCGAGTCCTGGGCACGGCTCCCGTGGAGGAAGTCCGCTGACGGCGTTCGCGCTCGCGGTGCCGGTCTTACCAGCATGCGCGATGCCTGGCTGTGGTCCGGCGGGCAACGGGGAAGGTGCCGTCGACTCCGAAGCGGCGGATAACCCGCGGGGGGGCAGTGCACCGTCCGGGCACTCCATGACGGAAGCCGGTGTATCGGGGCGACGGGGCACCGCTCCGGTGAACGCGGAGCCCGGAGTGACAGCCCCCGCCGGGTCCGGATCGCTCCGGGGCGGGGGCCTCGGCTCTTCGTGGTCAGCGGCGCCAGCGCTCCTGACCAGGGCCCTTGCAGGTGTAGACGTGGCCGTTCGCGCCCACGCCGGTCGTTCCGGGCGTCGAGCAGTACGCGCCGGGCGTGACGGGCCCGACGCCTCCCGTGCCCGACCCGCCGGAAGAGGAACCGCCGCTGGGGCTGTCGGAGGAGCCGGAACCGCCAGTGGTGCTGCCGCCGGTCGACCCGCTGTCCGGCTCGCGCTCGGGCTCGGGCTCGGGCTCGTGCGTGGGCGTGGGGTGCCGTTCGGTGCCCTCGTTCTTCGGACACCTGGTGCCCGGCGCCACCAGGTGCAGGCTCGGATCGGCGTATTCGCGTACGAGCGTCCTGCCCGCCGAGGGGCCTTGGAAGCAGACGACCCAGTCGTCATGGCCCTTGGGCAACTCGACATCTGTGTAGGCGCTGAACGCACGGATGTCGCCGTCGATCAGCTTGCCGATCTTCTTCGATGCGTCCGCGTACGTCTTCGTCACGACGTTCGGCATGGGCGCGTCGCTCGGCGTCCGCGTCGGCGTCGACTCGGCCGTCGTCGCGGAGGGGGTGGGGGTCGCGGTCGCCGTCGCGGCCGGCTTGGGATCGGCCGCTGCCTTCTTCTCCTCAGGCGGATCCTGAAAGAGGATGAACAGGAACCATACGAGCGACAGCACCGAAGCGATGATCTTCGTCTTCGGCTTCCAGGGGCTCAGCCACGCGAGCACGATACCGACCGGGGGCAGGAAGATCAGCAGCGCGATGATCAGGGCCGGATGCTTCCACCACCGCCGGGCAGGAGCAGGTGGTTGAGGATTGTAGGGGCGCGGCGGGTAGGGCGACGAGGCGGACATGAGGCTCCAGCGAGATGAGGAGGAAGAAGGCCCGGCACTCTACCTGCTGGTATAGACCAGACAGAGAGGACTTCGCGGGGGAGTGTCCCCGATGGATCTTCGGTGAGGGCAGGGCACTTGACCCATGTGAACGAGGTAACAGCATGGGTAGGTCACCTTCGAGTGCGCATGGTGTGCGCAGAGCGCACCGCTATCCGTCCTCGGCATCGTCGCCCGGCGGGCGCGCGGCGGGTGCGCGGCGGGTTCGGGCAGCCGGTCCGCGCACGGTGCGGACCTGGCCTGTTCGGTCTGGGCGGTGGCCTGTTCGCCCCGCTGCTCCGGACGCGTCGCCAGCACGGACACACGGACAGCACCTGTCACGCCAGCCAACGCTCCAGCGTCGGGGACTTCGCGTCGTTGGCCAGGCCTGAGCCACAGAGAGCTTTGGCCAGGCCTGAGCCACAGAGAGCCCCCGCTACATTCTGCGGCGTCTCGGGTAAGAGCCCCCTGGCTGTCCGGTGCAGTCCGACTTTGCGGGCGTACCCGCCGACTACCTCAGGGGCCCTGGGCGGCACCCAGCTCTTCATCGCCCTGTACCTGCAAGAGGTGCTCGACCTGACGCCGTTCGCGGCCGGCGCCTGGATGGTGCCCGCCTCGGTAGGCACCATCGTCGGCTCGCCCTGGCGTTGCTCATCACCGGCTACGTGATCGCGGCCCTGGGCGTGGCGCTGCTCGGCAGCCTGGGCACCGCCGTCTACCGGGGGGGGAGCTGACGGGCCGGATGCCCCAGGGGGTACCGGAGGCGAGCGCGGATGCCGCGCGGGACACCCTCGGGGGCGCCGAGGAGGCCGCCGCCAACCTGCCGGAGAGCCTGGCCGGGCAGCTGGAAGCCGCCGCCCGTGAGGCGTTCGCGCACGGGCTCGGAGTGGCTGCGGCCACGGCCGCCGTCATCGCCGTCGCCGCTTCCGTGCCGGCCGCGACCCGGCGGCGCCACCTGCCGTCCAGCGCGCGGGCCGAAGCCGAGCAGTTGGCGGTTGCCGAGCAGAGGCCGCGAGCCGTAGAGAGTCCCCCATGACGATGTTCCAGCAGACGCCGCGGCAGCAAGCCCAGCAGATCGCCGCGGCGCTCGCAGACCTCGCGACCGACGGCCGCGCCGTGGTGGCGCTCGACGGCCGTGCGGGGGCGGGCAAGACGACACTGGCCGCCGCCCTGGCCGAGCAGCTGGGCAGGCCGGAACCTGGCAGGAGCTGCGTGACGAGGTCCTCGTACCGCTCGCGGACGGCAAGGCGGCACGCTATGCGCCGTACCGGCCTGGTGCGAACGCCACGCTGCGCGGCGAGCCGTGCCACCTCGCGCCCGGCGGAGTGGTCGTCGTCGAAGTCGAAGGCGTCCTGACCGCCCGCCCCGAACTGGCCCCTTTTTACGACCTGACCGTCTTCGTCGACACCCCCGGCGAGTTGTGCCTTCACCCCCTGTACGCCCGGGGGCGTGGCTCCGAACGCGACGCCTGGATCGCGCCCTGGCGCGCCGTTGAGGAGTACTACCTCACTACGACCGACCTGCCCTCGCGAGCCGGCCTCACCGTCCGGGGAGGGTGACGGGCTCCCCCGGCCTCCCGTGCCGCCAGGTGAAGCGCGGGTTGCTCAGGCAGGCGCGCAGGCAGAGGTTCAGGCGCGCCGGGGCATGCGGTTGGATTCCTCATCCGTCCCGATCTCCATCGCTTCCTGGCGGGCACGGCGGCCGGTAGGCAATATCCCCGACGTACTGCCGCCACTGCTTCTTCGTGAGGGTGTTCTTCGTGACGGCGCAGATGTGCCGGACGGCCCGGTCGGCGTCGAGTTCCCACAGGCGGGCTGTGCCGTCCTGGCTGCCTGTGGCGAGGGAATGCCCGTTGGCGCTGAACGCGACGGCGGACACGGGCTTGGTGTGTTCGGTGAGCGGGCTCCCGAGGAGCGTGGGCCGACCGGTGCCGTGCAGGTCCCACAGCCGGACGTCCTCGTCGTCGCCGGCGGTGGCGAGGGTGTGGCCGTCGGGGCCGAACGCCACCGCGCCGAAGGAGTTCGCCCCGTCGTCGACGAGCAGGCCGAGACCGGTATGGCGGTCGGCGAGCTTTTCGGGGCGGGAGGGGACAGTGGTGTCCCAGAACGAGCCCTCGTCGTAGTTCGTGCCGGCGAGGATGCGTCCGTCGGAGCTGAATGCCACATCGGTGAAGTCGCCGGTGGTACTGGTGAGAGGTCTGCCGAGAGGTTCGGGGTGCGCTGGGTCCTTGGTGTCCCAGAGAGCGATCTCGCTTTGCCCGACAGCCACCGCGAGCATGCGCCCGTCAGGGGTGAAGGCCATCGACGGGGTCCAGTCGTCCGACACGGGGAGGGGCGGACCGAGGCGCTTGGGGTGTGCGGGATCGCTGGTGTCCCACAGCCGGATCCTGCCGCCGCCTGCCGTGGCGAGGAGCTGGCCCCGAGGTGCGAACGTCGCCATGCCTCCCGACAGTTGGACGCCGAGGCGTCGCGGCCGGGCAGGTACGCTGACGTCCCAGAGGAGGACCTCCTCAGTGCGGCCGTCGAGTGCGTCGGAGCTGCTTGCCGTGACCAGAGTGGACCCGTCAGGGCTGAGGGACACCGCCTCGACGGCACCTGGCCGACCGGTCAGGAACGTAGGCGGAAGAGTCCAGACGCGGACGGTGTCGGCGGCGGCGATCAGAGTGTGCCCGTCGGGACCGAAGTCCAGGGAAACCGTCCCTGCCTGGCCGAGCGGCCTGCCCACAGCGACCGGGCCGTCCGCGCTTGTCACGTTCCACAGGCGGATGGTGTCCTTCTGCGCGGTGGCGAGGACGTAGCCGTGGGGGCTGAAGGTCATCGTTGAGATGTCGTCGTGGGAGATCTGGAGAGGACTGCCCAGGCGCTCGGGACGGCCCGGCCGGGTCATGTCCCACAGCTGGATGCCGCCGTCGAGTTCCTCAGTGGCGACGGTCGAGGTGGCCAGCACGTTCCCGCGTGGGCTGAGTGCCGCGTTCCGGCCGGGCAGTGGCTTGCCGATGCGCGTGACATACGCCGGTCCGTCGACGTCCCACAATTGCACTCTCTCCGTTCCGGAGTTCGCGATGGCCAGGTAGTGCCCTGTGGGGCTGAACATCGCTTCGTCGCCGGGCAAGGTGCTGCCCCGGCGTGGGTGGGCCGGCCGGCTGGTGTCCCACAGCTGGACTTGTGTGTCCCGGCTGTAGCGGGGGTGAACAGTGATGGCCAGTGTCCGCCCGTCGGAACTGAAGGCAAGCATGTAGATGGAACCGATGGTGATGGGGGCGCTGAGCGCGACCGGATCGGCCGGATTTGTGGTGTCCCACAGGCGGAGCACGTCCTTGGTGCTCGGCTTGTCGTCGACGACGGCGAGTATGTGTCCCCGAGGGCTGAACGCCATCAGGTTGCCGCTGATGGGATGGCCGATGGGAGGGGGCTCAGGGGGAACGGTGGCATCCCACAGTTGGATCATCTCGTCGCGTGCGGTCGCCAGGGTGTGCCCGTCCGGGCTCAGCGCGGCGTGCTGTTCCTCGTCGGCGCCTGGCTGGGTGACGGTGGAGAACAGCGGAGTCGCCGTGGCATTCACCAGGTCCGTGTACGCCTGCGGCGACGGATGCATGCGGTAGGCGGCGATGTCCAGTTGCGCCGCGACGGACACGTTCTGGTTCCTGGACGACGTCTGCGCACCGCGTAACTCGGCGGCCTCGGACGTGAGTTGACGGGACACGGCGATATCCCGTTGCTTCCGGGCGGTGGAGCGTTGGTCGAAGGCCGTGCCGGCGGCCACGGAGACCAGCAGTACCAGGACGGCCAGGGCGGCACTGAAGGCTCGCAGCCTCCGGGTGGTACGGGTGGCCGCTCGCTGTTCCTGACGGCGTGCGTCCAGGCTCGCCGCCAGAAAGGCCCTTTCCGACGACGTCAGGTCGCCTGGGTCGGTGAAGGCTTCCGCCGCCACCGCCAGGCGTGTGCCGCGGTAGAGCGCTCCGGAGTCGTGACCGAGATCCTGCCATGCCTGGGCGGCTTCGGTGAGGCGCCGATGGGCGCGCAGGCGCTCGCGGTCGGCCTCGATCCAGGCGCGGAGCCGGGGCCAGCCGGTGATCAGGGCTTCATGGGCGAGGTCGACGGTGTCGTCGTCCAACATGATCAGCCGTACGCCCGCCAGACGGTGCAGCACCATGGACTGCTCTGCGTTCGCGCAGGCCTCGCTCAACTCGGCGCGCTCGACGGGGCGGCGGGTGTCCGGTGTGCCTTCGCCCGGGATGACCAGGCGCAGCAGGATGCGGCGGGCTGTTTCCGCTTGCGTGGGAGTGAGGTGGGTGTAGAGGTTTTCGGCGCTGTGGGCGATGGCGCCGTGCAGGCCGCCGGCGGCTTCGTAGGCGTGCAGGGTCAGGGTGCGGCCGCGGCGGCGGCGCCAGGTCTCCAGCAGGACGTGGGAGAGCAGGGGCAGACCGCCCGGCTCACCGGCCACCTCGTCGATCAGGCGGGCGGTCAGCGCCCGCTCCACGATCAGGCCATCGGCGGCCGCGGGCTTGACGATCACCTCGCGGAGTTCGTCGGGGGTCATCGGGCCGACCGGCAGGCTCCCCTTGCTGAGGAGGACGGCCAGGTCCGGGTGTTCGAGGCAGCGGGCGTAGAAATCCGCCCGTACTCCCAGCACCACCCGAAGCCGACTGGCCGGGTCGTGGGCCCGTATCAGCAGGCAGATGAACTCCTGGCGCTCCTGTGGATCCTGGCAGACGGTGAAGGCCTCTTCGAACTGGTCCACCACCAGCCACGTCTCCCCCCGTCCCGCGGCCGGAACGAACCGTTCACCATACTCGCGCGCGGGGCGCGGGCCAGGGGTGAGGAGCCGGATCGCCGCCGGACGCAGCGCCGGGTCGCTGGTGGCCTGCAACCGGGGGATGAAGCCGGCGCGGAGCAGCGAGGACTTCCCGCTGCCCGACGGGCCCAGGACCACGGTGATCCGGTGAGTGCGGGCCAGCTCGACGAGGTCGTCCGTCAAGCGGGTGCGGCCGAAGAACCGGTCCTGGTCGCCGGGCTCGTAGCGCGCCAGTCCGCAGTAGGGCGCGTCGGTTGCATCAATCGGCTCCACGGGGATCCGGACGGCTTCGCTCTGCGCCTCGTGCCAGCGTCGCGTCCACTGCTCCACGTCCCCGCCGCAGGCCTTGACGTAGGCGAGCGTGACGTCCAGGGACGGCAGCTTTTCGCCCGAGGCCGCCCGGGAGAGCGCCGTCGTCGAGAATCCCACCCGGCCCGCCATCACCCGATACGTCAGCCCGTCGGCCTCCTGACGCAGCATGCGCAGCTCATGCGCGAACCGCTGCACCGGTCCCGCTGCCGGGTCCAACGGCTTCTCACGACGTCCCACCCTGTCCCCCATCGCACCGCGGCCGGCCAAGTCCACGCTAGGGATCCCCGCGGACCTCCGACAAGGTCGAGGCGGTTCGTACGGCGATCGTCGGCCAGCGGCAGCACCACGAGGTGAATTGATGCACGGCACGGACAGGGGCTGCTCATCAATGCGGCAGCTGCTGGAATCGAGGGAGCGAGCCCGGATGCACCGCCGCCGACGGGGGTGGTTGTGGTCCCGGGCCCGCCGAACACCAGGACCCGTCCCGGCCGCCACAGCACTCACAGCGGCCCCGGGTCCACCAGTCACGGGGAGAAAGATGACCTCACCTACCACCCATCGAGCCGTCGAGCACCGGCGCTTCACCGCGGGGGAACTGCATCGCATCGTCCTTGACCACATCCTCGACAGCACGGCGCTCCTGCGGAACAGGCTCGTCAAACAGTCCGTCCACGTCGACGGCGACTACCAGCAGGACATCGGCTTCGAACTGCCCCAGCGCAGGTCCATCGCCGAGCTGACCGACATCATCCGCGGGCGTCTGGGCCGGCTCGCGGAGGAATTCCCCCAGGCCGGCGAGTTCCACTCCGGCCTCGGCCCGATCCTGGACGAGCTGGCCGACCCGGTGATCGAGGCCGACCAACTCTGGCCCCTCTACCAGGAATTCCTGGATCTGTACGCGGCGGACATCGCGCCGTTCAGGCCGGGAACCGGCGCTGCCGAAGTCCGGTGCGAGGAGGGGGCCGTGGAGGTCACCCTCGTACGCGGCGAGGGCCCCGCCGCCGGCACGCGCGCTGACCGCTCCGTCCCCGGCGACGCCGGGTTCCTCGACGCGGCCACCGCTCTGCTCGAAGCCTGCCGCCGCTGGCACCGGGTGCTGACCCGCGACGAGGCGATCGCGGTGCGCTGCGCCTACGCCCTGGTCGACCTGGGCTCCCGTGGCACCCGCCCCTACCGCACCTGGGGCACCAGTGGCTTCAGGGACCACCAGACCTATATGTCGGTCACCGACCCCGGCGAGGGGCATGTCTGGGGAACTTCCGCGGACCGGGCCAACCTCGACGGCGTCATCGTTCACATCGAGCACCTGGAGCGCGGCCGCAACGCGGACCGCGAGGCGGTGGAGCCGTACCGCATCCCCTCCATCCGCACGGTCGGCCGGGTGCGCCTGCACATCGGCCAGGACGCGCCCCTCTCCTCCTACGTGGGGCGTCCCATGTTCGAGGGGGACGCGGACGACTCCCTCCTCAAGACCGTGCACACCCTGGCCGCCTCGTGCTCGGCCCTGTTCGCCGAGGGGCTGGCCGAGTGCAAGATAGCCGTCGAGCGGATGACGGCACGTCAAGCAGTCGACCTGATGCGGTCCCTGGCGGCGACTGTGCGCCGCGACCCGCTGCGGCAGGTGCTGTCCGCGGCCTTCAACCTCAATACGCCGATCGTCGACGACCGCCCGGCGACCCTCGCGGCCCACGGGGGCCGCCCGGCGCTGGTCGCGGACCGGTTCGCCCTCGCACACCTAGGCATCGAACTGACGGTCGAGGGCCATTTCGACAAGGTGACCTGGGACGGCACCGCGAACACCTACCCCAGCACCTGCGTGATCGAGCAGATCACCCACGCCCAGGCGCTCACCCTGGTGCACCGGGCCCACGAGGCGGGCCTGCTGACCTACTTCTCCGCCGGCTTCCGCTTCCACCACCTGCCCAGGACGGTCTGGATCGGTGCGGACGGCGTGGGCGTGGGCGGCGCCCAGATCCTGCGCTACATGGACCGGCACACCGGCAACCACGGCCCCTTCCTCGAGGAGAACATCACCAAACTCCTGTCCATCAGAAACCGCGCCGCCGCCTCGGTGCAGGGGCGCGCCGGAACCGCCCTGGCCCGCCTGGACCGCATGTACTTCGAGGGCTCCCTGACCGCGCCCCTGAACGAGCTGCGCCAGGAACTGTTCACCGCGGCCATGGACAGGGAACCCGACCACGACCGACTGGCGACGCTCCTCGATCAACTGCTTGATCTGCCGGAGGAGCCCGCTGACGAACGCCATCCCCTCCTGGGCTGGGCCGCCCGTCTGATCGGCGCCGGACCCGACTGCCTGGCAGCCGTCGGCAAAACAGCCGACGAGTGGGCCCAATTCACCAGGACGCTCGACAAGCTGGTCCTCAGCCACGACTACGACTATCTCGCCGAGCACCTGCGCATGGTCAGCGCCCACGCCCGGCCACAGCCCCTCCCCCGGCCCGGACCGTGATAACCGGACAGTGACAACACGTCATCACCGGCAGACGCCGAGCGCCACCCTGCGTCGTGGCTGCCATCGGGACCGGGGCGGTGCGGCCGTGGAAGAGGTGCTCCTCCCACTGGTAGCCGGGTCTTCCGGGCATGGGCCAGGGGGCGCGTGTGAGAGCACGCCTCCTGAGCCGGTGCCATGGGCCCCGTCACTACTGCGATGCTGTTGGTGAATTCGGGCCCTGTCGCTTCGCCCCGCCTGTGGTCAGGCGGGGCGAAGTGCTGCGAGGTGGCTGGCCAGGCCCCGGTAGCGGGATCTGCGCAGGCCGTGGGCGTGCCTTCCGGCCCGGGCCTCACCAGCGCAGAGCCGAGAAGAGGCGGGCGAGATCCCCCGGAGTGCCGGGGTACATCCAGACCGTCCCAGTAGGCCGACCCGACCTCCAGGTTCCACCGCCGTCGTCCGATCTCGCTCATGGAGCGTTACATTCCGTCTGCCGTAGCGATACGAGCGCATCCTCTAGCGCTGCGGTGATGGGCAGGCGGACCAGGGTGACTGATGAGCTGCACGTGCGCTGTGCAGCGCGGCACAGGCACAGGTCGGCGGATGGAGGGCGGACGTACCCGGGTCCGCCCCCTCGCGGCGCGTGCCGTAGGTGAGCCAGCTGTGCTGTGGGCGGGCTCCACGCTCCCACCCAGGTGAACAAGCTCGCGTTGCGGCCCTGGACCGCGGTAACGCCTCTCATAACTCCGGCCGGAGACGCTCCGCCTGCCGCGTGGCAGGTCAGTACAGCTTGTTGACCGCGGTCCGCAGGGTGTTCTTCCATTCGGTGACCGGCGGGTCCCCCCAGTAGCTCTGCCACATGTTCAGGGTGACGGTGTCTCCGTCGCGGCCGACGCCCCAGAGGTAGTTGAAGTGCGGGCGGTCGGATGCCTCGGCGTCGAAGGTGTACATCCCGTGCAACGTCGCCCCTTCCTCCACGTCGAGTACGCCGTGGTCGTAACCGGTGGCGGTCACCCCGGGTTCCTGCGGACGGTTCGCGCACTCGGCGTAGCTCTTGCGGGTCTCTTCCGCGAACGTGATGGCTTCCGCTTCGGTGGCGAAGACCACCACCTTCTGCTCGGCGTAGGCGGTCTCCGCGGTACTGAAGTCCCGGTGCCAGACGTTGACTTCGGGTCGGCCTTCCGGCCAGTTCGCAAGGCATTCGTGTGACATGCCCCATCCTCGCGCGACCGGTGCCGCGCGCCACGACTCGGTCTTGGGCAGGTCGGAGATGTACAAGGTCCCGGGCCGAGGCCGCCACTGCTCGGCGCTCGCCGCCGGCCCAGATGCCACTGCTACCGCCACCACCGCGGCCCCCATTGCCATACCGGTCCCACGCATTCGCCCTCGTACCCCCATGACGTGTTCCTTCCCCCGCAGTGTTCCGATCGCTCATCGACCCTTTGCCGGGCAGCGACTGCACTGAAGTCCAGAGTGGGGTAACAGCGTCTCCTGAGCAGGGGCCTTCGGTAGCAGTGACCTGAAAAACCGTTTCCCTTGGCCGAAAGCGACGAACTGGTTCAGGGAGGAGGTCACCACTCCGGCGAGCAGGGGCTCCAGTCGCACACGGACCTGTGGCTCACTTCCCTGACCGGAGCGGACCCAGCGGGCATACAGCGGCGTGGGGCCCACGTCCTCGGCCAAGCCCGACCGTGTGCTGATGAGCCTGGGTAGGCGGGATCATCAGGCCGACCCGGGATGCGGTCGCCAGCTGCGCGGGCTTGTAGTCGGCGTGGGCGGCGGGCACACGGCCACTGACCCACCGGACGGAGTCAAGGGCGCCGAGTACCCCGCCGAATATCTTCCAGGCCGTCCAGGCCGTCCAGGCCGTCGCTGACGGGGACGGCCCGGTCGACTGGGCGATGGCGAATTTGGGCCCCACCGCGTGCCGTGCTCCTCAGTATGCCGTCGGCGCACGCAAGCAGGCGCCGCGGAAACCCGGCAGGTGCCCGCAGTCGGCCCAGCATCGTTCCGGTGAGGCGCTGGGCCGTGCGCGCGGTGGCCTGACAACGAATTCACTGGCCATGGCGGCGGAGAATAATCGGGATTCGATCAGCTGGAAGTCCTGAGACGTTGCACCGCCCCGGGCGCGGTGTAGAGGGTCAGCCCCTCGGCGAGCTGCTTGTCCAGTGCCGCCGCGGAGTGCTCGAAGTAGTCGGCGCGCACTCCCGCGTCCCGGGACGCCTGTGCCATGTTGCGCACACTGGCCAGCACCACGTCGAGGCCCTGGGTGAGCACCGGCTCCGCGTCCGAGTCCACGTCGGCGGCGAACGCGGGCATCACTTGCGTCATGCTCGTCAGCCAGGGCACCAGGAGTTCCGTGAAACCGGCCGCGGTGCCCTCCTGGTGTGAGGTGGCCATGGCGACCGAGTGGAAGAAGCCGTCGAACATCACGCTCATCGCGCTCAGCAGCGCCAGGTCGTACAGTGCGGCGATGCCCGCGTCAGCGCCGAGGTACTTGGCTGCCCCGAGCGCCTCCAACGTCTCCTTGTGCGCCTCGAAGTGCTGCTTCTGCCCGCTGTAGAGGACGAACGCGTGCGAGGTCGCGACCGTTGAGGGAATCGCCATGATCCCACCGTCCAGATAGGCCGCACCATGGCCCACTGCCCAGGCTTCCGTCTCTCGGGCCTGGGCCGGTGTGCCATTGGCGAGGTTCACCAGGGTCCGGCCGTGCAGGGAGCCCGCGACGGGCCGCAGGATCGCGTCGGTGACGTCGTAGTCCAGTAGGCAGACAAGTGTCAGGGGGCTGGCGAGGACCGCTTCCTCGACCGTTGCGGCTCGCGCAGCACCGCGCGCCACCAGGTCATCGGCCTTGGCGGCGCTGCGGTTCCATACGGTCGTGGGGTGCCCCGAAGTGATCAGGGCGTCCGCCAGAGCCCGTCCCATCTCGCCGAGACCGATGACTGTGACTGCTGTGTTGCCCACAAGTGCTCCTGTTGATGTGCTCGCTTGATCAGATGCCGTCCGTCCACCTTCAGGTCGGCACAGACACCTCACAAGTACGCACAAAAAAGTGCGTGGTTACCTCTGGGTGTGTAAGGAAAGAACACCTTGCGCCCTGAAGCGATTGACGGCCGGCGTCTTCCGCTGCCGACTGGGGCAGCAGCAGCCGGGGACAGACCGGTTCGGCTTGGCCACCCGTCGGACCGGCCCAGCCGTCCAGCTCTGCCGCAAGGAGCAGCCCGTATGAGCGCCGCGCCGCCCGCGGGCGCCCTCACCCTCGCGGGCGAGACCGTCTCCCGCCTCGGCCTGGGCTCCACGCGTCTGAGCCACGGCCGACAAGGCCCACGGCAGCGGACCCTGGGGCCGGCTCTCACGGGCGATGGCCGAGCGCCATGAAAGCTCGAGATCGCCTGCCAGGTGCCCCCAGAGTGTCGGGGGCACACCCGGCTCGACTGTCACGCTGTCGAGGTTCGGGGAGTCAATCCGCCAGCCACGGCAGGGGGCGGCTGGACGTCGCTTTGTCAACCGGTGAGGAAACGGGCGGCGCGCGTTGTCAGATCGGTGAGGTCTTCGTCGGCGCCCGCCGACCGTAGCCGGGGCAGGAATGAGTGGAAGAGGTGCCCATACCCCTGGCCGTCCCGGTCCGGAACTTCCACACGATGCCGTTCAGGGCCGTGCGGTCATCCAGCCGTACCCGTCCGAAACCAGCCGGGGGCAATAGCCTCCCCAGCAACTCCCGCTCTCCATCAGACAGTTCATGATGACGAATCACCACACCAGAATTCTCCTTGTGGTTGGAGCGCTATCGCGCCGAAGGTCTTGCCGATCTGATCGACGAGTCCCGGCGTCCGCGTGTCTCGCCCCCTACGCCCGCAGTGACGACAGGCCCTACGGCCTCAATCGCGAACGGGCACCTGGGGAGTAACTCCACCATGCCCGGCACGACAAGCAAGCCCCGTCCAGGATGTGCCAGTACCGTCCAACAAGTCGCGGGGCTGCCCGGCATCAGCCAGGGACGTCCTGTCCATGAACTCAGGGGACTTCACATTGCCACCTCGTCTGGGGACAGCCGACGGGAGTGATACTGACTTGGATACAGGTACGGATGAGGAGCATGACCAGTGACCAGCGACAAGCGCACAGGGCCGCCCAGTTTTGGAAGCGAACGCGACACGCTGCGGGCTTTCCTCGACTACCACCGCGCGACCCTCGCCATGAAGTGCGAAGGGCTTACCGACGAGGAGCTGCGGCGGCAGTCGATGCCGCCGTCCACGCTTTCGCTGCTCGGCTTGGTGCGGCACATGGCGGAGGTGGAGCGTGCTTGGTTCCGTCGAGTGTTCGAGGACAACGACGTGCCCCTGGTCTGGTCCGACCACATCGACTTCCAGGCGGCGTACGACGCGAGCACATCGACCAGGGACGAGGCATTCACGGCCTGGGAGGCCGAGGTGGAGAACTCGCGCCGCATCGAGCGGGAGGCGGAGTCCCTGGACCAGGCCGGGCACCAGCCAAGGTGGGGCGAGGAGGTATCGCTGCGGATGGTGATGGTGCACGTGCTTCTGGAGTACGGCCGCCACAACGGCCATGCGGACTTGTTGCGTGAGGGGGTTGACGGGACCGTGGGCGCCTGAATCTGGAGGAGTCTCCGACCTCCGCATGTGTGCCTCTTCCAGAGAATCGACCGCGCGGCTGGAAACAGGGAGTCCAAGGTCAGCCCTGTGGCGGCCGTCCGGTCGCTGCGCTGCGGCTCAACGACGCGGAGCTGGTGCGCCGCGATGATGCAGGGCATGTTGCGTCTGGGCACTCGGCGTGGAACCGGTGATAACCCGCCGCGGTACTGGGGCGTGTGTCGAAAGTGTCTGGTGAGGATGGAGGAGAGCCCATTTGTGGTCCAGAATGATTGGATGGTCAAGCTTGAGACGCCCCGTTTGATCCTGCGTCGCTGGCGTGAGGATGACGTTGCGCCCATGGCTGCGGTCAATGCCGACCCCGAGGTCATGCGGTGGATCCGTGACGGCAGCGTCCTTGACGAACAGCAGACTCGTGGTCGGGTCCAGGCATGGGAGAGCGAGTGGGAGTCACAGGGCTTCGGCCTGTTCGCCGTGGAGATCCGGTCCACCGGCGAGTTGGCCGGGTTCACCGGCCTTTCGGTGCCCAACTTCTTGCCGGAGGTACTGCCGGCGGTTGAGGTCGGCTGGCGGCTGGGACGTTCCCACTGGGGGCAGGGCTTGGCCACCGAGGCCGCTGCGGCCGCTGTACGGTTCGGGTTCGAAGAGCGAGGGCTGGAGCGGATCGTCAGCATCGCTCAAGTGGGCAATGACGCCTCCGAGCGGATCATGACCAAACTGGGGATGTATCCGCTCCGTGAGACGGTCAATCCCACCGGGGGTCGGCGAGTACGGGTGTTCGAGTTGTGGTCGGACCAGTACGTCACAACCACTCGTTGATGGCGGCAACGAGGACGGCAGCTTCGTAGCGGACCGCGAGTTTGTCGTACCTGGTGGCCACGGCCCGGTGTCTCTTGAGGCGATTGATACCGCACTCGACCGCGTGCCGAGCCTTGTCCTCCTGCGGGTCGAACTTCGGCGGCCGGCCGCCGCGCGAACCGCGTTTCCTGCGGTCGCGGGCCTGGTCGGCCTTGTCCGGGATGGTGCAGAGGATCCCGCGCCGCCGCAGATAAGCGCGGTTCTTCCGGGAGGCGTACGCCTTGTCGACGCGCACCCGACCTGGCCGGGTGCGCGGCCTGCCCGGCCCGAGACGCGGGACACGGACTTTGTTCAGGACAGGCCCGAACTGCGGGGAATCCCCGCGCTGTCCGGCCGTGATCACGATGGACAGGGGCTTTTGGCCCTGTTCGACGGCCAGGTGCAGCTTGGTGGTCAGGCCACCGCGCGAGCACCCGAGCCCGTGGTCGTCCGGCTCGACGGCGACGCCGCCGGGCGGCTCCTTCTGCAGCTCCCCTTTTTTCCTCGCCCCGACGGCATGCTGGTGGGCCCGGCACACAGTGGAGTCGACGTTGATGTCCCAGGTGATCAGCTCCTTCGCGTCGGCCCGGGCCTGCAGCGCGGTGAAGATCCGATGCCAGGTGCCGTCCCGCCGCCACCGGCGGAACAGGTCGTACGCCCGGCCCCACGGCCCGTACTCAGGCTCCGGCCTGGGCACGCAACGCCGGGGCGTGGAGCGCGCCTTCGCACACCCGCACTGGTTCCGCCGCCCTGCGCATCCGCTGGGAGATCCGTGACGACATCCACGGAGCCTTCCTCGAACTCGCCTGCTCACTCATCTGCTGGCGACTCCTGCAAACAACGTTAGCGACCCTCATCGACTCTCGATCAGTGTCGAGCCACTTCTGCCGCTGCTGCGTGGTCCATCAGTTGTCCGCCCTCATGAACATGTACCTTTGCCCGAACACAATTGCGCGGGACCTCGGTCCGCCCCTGGCGATGGAGCGGGCGATGCTGGTGAATGACCATGCATGGGTAGGGGTGTGCGGCTGCTGCGGTCTCGGCGCCCGGGTAGGTCAGAGGGCGACGTCCGCGTGCTCTCGCGCTTTCCATAGGGCAGGACGAAGTGGTGGCGTATTCCGTGCTCGTCACGCAAGGGCGCGGATCGCCTCGATGGTCTGGCCTACGCTGAGGGCCCCGTTCGCGCAGTCGGTCAGCAGGGCCGTCACCCGTGAGTCTTGGTATTCGCGCAACGGCTCGGGTGGGGTCTCGGGCGCTGCGGGTGGGGTGATGTCGTCGCGGGTCAGGAGGTAGTCCGCCAGGGCGGCGCAGGAGCGGTGTTGGAAGATGATGTCCGGTTTGATCGGGATGCCGAAGGTTGTTCCGGCCCGGCGGGCCAGGCGGACGTAGATGATGGAGTTCAGGCCGAGCTGTCGGAACGAGGCGTCTTCGTCGAAGTCCAGTGCCTCGTCGCCGATTTCCGGCTGGAGGATCTCGCGTTTGATGCGGTCGATCAGGTCTTGGCGGGGGTCGGGTGTGGGCTCTTGTGCAGGGGTGATGCAGTCGATGAGGTCTTGGTGTGGGCCAGTGGCGGGCTCTTGTGCGGCGGTGATGCGGTCGATGAGGGGGGTGAGTACCTTCGATTCGCTCAGTTCTGTGAAGACGGACACGCCTGCTTTCCGTAGGTAGCGGATGGTGTCGGTCCAGCGGACGGGCTTGGCGATCTGTTCGGCGAGTAGTTCGCGTACTTGCTGTGCGTCGGGGGCGAAGGGCCGGCCGGTCACGTTGGAGATGACCGGGGTTCGTAGTTCGCCCATGTCGACCGTGGTCAGCAGGTCGCGGAAGCGTGCGGCGGCGGGGGCCATCGCCGGGGCGTGGAAGGGGCCGCTGACGCGGACGGGGACGAAGCCTCGCACGCCCTCCACCTTTTCGAAGACCGGCTTGATCCGCGCCAGGTCCTCGAGGCTGCCGGAGAGGACGAACTGCTCGGGCGCGTTGTAGTTGGCGATGACGACGTCGGTGGCGTCGTGCTGCTTCAGGGTCTGCGTGATGGTGTGCTCGGAGACGCCGATGACTGCGGCCATCGCGCCGCCGCCGATCTGGCCCATCAGTTCCGCACGGCGTCGCACCAGTGTGAGGCCGGTTTCGAAGTCGAAGGCGCCGGCGGCGAACAGTGCGCTGTACTCGCCGAGGCTGTGGCCCGCGAGGAAGTCCGCGGGGGGCAGGTCTTCCTGGGCCGCGGACCAGTGCAGCGCGTTGACGACGTAGATCGCGGGCTGCGCGTACTCGGTCTGGGACAGGTGCCGTTCGGGGTTTTCCAGGCAGAGCTTTTCGATGGAGTATCCGAGTACGCGGTCGGCGCGGCGGCAGAGGTCGGGGAACCGTCCGAACAGGCTTCGCCCCATCCCCTTCTTCTGGGTTCCCTGGCCCGGGAAGACGTAGCAGCGCATCAGGGCCGCCCGCCCGCGAGGTCGGTGATGCGGACCACGGCGCACGTCCAGGTGAAGCCGGCGCCGACGCCGAGCAGCATGCACAGGTCGCCGGCGGCCACGGCGCGTTCCCGCACGAGGTGGTCGAGTCCGGCGATCTGGTCGCCCGCGCCGAGGTGGCCGACGGTGCGGCCCCAGGACCAGGTCGTGAGGCCGAGGTCGATGTCGAGTGCGGTGAGGACCTCGCGCTGGAGCACGATGCGTCCGAAGTGCGGAACGACGAAGCGGGCGATGTCGCCGAGACGTACGTCCGCGTCGTGCAGGGCTCGGTTGACGCAGTCGCTGAGGCCGGCCCGGAAGCGGCGGGTGAACTCGTCGAGTTCCACGTCGCCCAGGTATTGCAGTTTGCGCAGACGCAGGTCGATGGGGAGCGTGGGGTCGTGGTGGGGGGTGAAGGGCGCGTCGCCGCGGTGCAGGCGTTCAAGGGTGGGATCCGAGACCGTGGACGTGCTCAGCACCTGTGCGAACCCCGGCCTCTTGCTGAGGACCATCGCCGACGCGCCGTCGCCGGGGACGATGCCGATGTCGCTGTTCCAGCGGTCGATCGCCGGACGGCTGACCTTGTCGGCGGTGGTCACCAGCGCCGCCACGTCGCCGGTGGCCGCGAGGGAGCGCGCCGCGATGTCCAACGCGGTCATGCAGCCGTTGGAAGCGTTCTTGATCTCGAAGGCGAGCGCCGAGTGGTCCCCGAGTACTTCGCGGTGGATGTAGGAAGCCGTCGGGTACAGCTCAAGGCCTTGGAAGTACACGCAGGCGTGCAGCAGCAGGGCGATGTCCTCGGGCCGGTGACCCGACCTTTCCAGGGCTTCTTTGGCAGCGGCCACTGCCATCTCGGGCGGAGCTTCGTCCGTGGCCTCGCAGACCGATTCGAGCTGCGTGTCCTCGGCGTCCTGGGCGTCGAAGAGGCCGTCGGCGACGGCTTGTCCGACCTTGGTCGCCGGGGGCAGGTAGGTCGCGGTGCCCGCGATGAACAGGGCCTCTGTCTTCACTTCTCGTTCCCTCTCAGGGTGGTGACGTCGTGCAGCAGGAGCCCGGCGACGGCCTCGGCGGTCGGGTAGTCGAAGACCAGTGTGGCGGGCAGGGTGGTGTCCATCCGCTTGGCGAGGCGCTTGCGCAACTGGACCATGGTGAGCGAGTCGATCCCGAGGGAACGCAGTGCCCTGTCGGCCGGCACGCTGTCGGGTCCGGGCAGGCCGAGCACGTCGGCGACTTCGCTGCGGACGAGGTCGAGGAGCAGGGCCGGCCGTTCGGCTTCGGAGGCGTCCGCCAGCCGCGTATCGAGCGACTGCGCGGTCTCGGAAAGTCCGGCTTGGTGTCCTTCGGTGGTGCGGTGCAGCATGTCGCGCAGCAAAGGGGGCGCCGGCGCATCGCCGAGTGCGTGGCGCAGCGATGCCAGTTCCAGGCGCACGGGCATCAGCTGGGTCTCGGGCCGTACGAGTGCGACGTCCAGGGCATGGAGGCCCTCGGCCAAGGTCAGGGCACCGATCCCCTGGCGCCGCAGACGGCCAAGCTCGGCCTTGCCGAGGTGCGCGGTCATGCCCACTCCGGCCTGTTCCCAGAGCCCGAAGGCGAGGCTGAGTCCTGGCAGGCCCCGCTTGCGCCGGTTCGCCGCCAGGGCGTCCAGCGTCGCGTTCGCCGCGGCGTACCCGCTCTGGCCTGCGGTGCCCAGCGTTCCGGCCGCCGAGGAGAAGACGACGAACGCGGCCAGGTCCAGCCGCTCGGTCAACTCGTCCAACCAGCGCGCGCCCTGGACCTTGGGTGCCATCACCCGGTGCAGCCGCTCCGCGGTGAAGCCTTCCACCAGGCCGTCGTCGAGCACGCCGGCGAGGTGGAACACGGCCGTGAGGGGGTGGCTCGGGTGGATGCCTTCCAGTGCACCGGCCACTGCGGCCCGGTCCGCGGCATCGCCCGCGACCAGGTCGACCCGCTCGGCGCCCGCCGCTTGGAGTTCCCGTACGAACGCGCCGGCTTCGGGGGTGTTGCCACCGCGCCGTGACAGGAGCAGGAGCCGCCGCGCTCCATGCGCGCGGACCAGGTGTGCGGCGAGGGCGCTGCCCAGCTCACCCAGGCCGCCGGTGATCAGCACCGTGCCGTCCGGGTCGAGGGCACGTGGCAAGGTCAGCACCGTCTTGTGCGCGGCGTTCTGCCGCGCGTGGCGCAGGGCATGCGGCGCGTCTCGTACGTCGTAGGCGGTGAAGGACCCGTTGTCCTGCCTCGGATCGAGGGCGGACGGGTCAGCGGCCGCCTGGGCGAAGGTGAGGTGCGCGGGCATCGGCCTGAGGGCGGCACCGTCCACGCGCATCTGGTTGCCGAGCGCGGCTTCCGCACTGCCCATGACCCGGTCACCCGCGTGTACGGAGGTGACGCCGCTGCCGACCTCCATGGCGATCCCTGCGAACTCCAGGACCTGCGCGTGCTGGGGGCTCATGCGGGCAGCGCGCACCTCGATGCGGACTTCCTGCGGCGCGAGCGGCTCCGGCGCGCGCTCCTCGTGCGGGGCGGCGACGATGTCCAGCTGATCGTCTTCGCGCTGATGGAGGTGCCAGTCGCCGTCGTCCGGCAGGACGAGCGCGTCGACCTCCTCGACGGTCGGCCTTGCTCGTGGCACATGGGCGCTCTCGCCGCGCAGTACGCACTCCGGCTCGCCGCCGGTCTCGATCACGCGTGCCAGGAGCGGGAAGTCCGGGGTGCCGGGATCGAGGTCGATCAGGCGCAGGACGCGCTCGGGTTGTTCCGTGCGGGCCGTGCGCACCATGCCCCACACCGCGGCATGGGCCCAGTTCCCTGTCTGGTCGTCTGGGCTCGACGAGACCGCGTCGCGGGTGATCCAGATGAGTTCCGTGCCCTGGAGGCGGGCGTCGCCGAAGCACACCTGAAGCGTCCGCAGCGTTTCGGCGGCGCTGTGCTGCGCACCGTGCTCCGGAGCCGAAGCGCAGTCGGTCAGCGCGAACAGCAGGCGCCGGGGCGTGTCCGCCTGCGCGTCGAGCCGCTTCACGAGGGCGTCCGGATCGGGTACGACGTCGGCGCCGAGCCCCGCGCCCAGCTCCGCGTCGCCGACCACGAGGGTGCCCGCGGGGTCGGGGGTTTCGGCCACGGGGTGGACGGGTGCGAAGCCGACGCGGTAGAGGTGCTCGGCGAAGGGGTGTCCGCGGCGCCTGCCGCGCTGGAACTTCAGCCCGCCGATCCGGGCCACCAGGTGGCCTGCGGGGTCGGCCAGCCATACGGTGGCCGGCGCGAGGTCCTCGTCCCCGCCGGGGTCGAACGACACGCGCACCGTCAGTTCGCTGCCCGCGGTACGCAACAGCTCGACGTCCGACCAGATGAACGGGACGAGCGGCCCCTGAGGGGCGCCCGCCTCCATCAGAGCGGCGACGACGACTTGCAGTGCCGCGTCGAACAGCGCCGGATGCAGGCCGTGACCGGCCGGATTCAGCGCGCCGGGCAGGGAGACGCGCGCGTAGTGGACGCCGTCGCGGCAGGCGAGTTCGCGCAACCCTCGGAAGGCCGGGCCGTAGTCGAGCCCGTTGGCCAGGGCGCGCGTATAGAAGGCTTCGATGTCGAGGGCCCGGGCATCGGGCACCGGCCAGGTATCGATGTCCGGCGGCACGGTGGCGCCCTCACGCGCGCGGGTCACGCACTCTGCGCTCACGTGCTGCTGCCAGATCAGCGGCTCCTCGGTGTCCTCGGGCTGGCTGTAGAGGGCGAAGGGGCGTCGTCCGTGCGCATCCGGTTCGCCGACGGTGGCCTGGATCCGCAGCCCGCGGCCCGGCAGGAGGACGACCGGCTCCAGCAGTGTCAGGTCTGCCACGGCGTCGGCACCTGCGGTCCGGGCGGCGAACAGCGCGACGTCGATCAGGCCCGCGCCCGGTACGTAGACCTGCCCGCTGACGACGTGATCGGCCAGCCACGGGCACTCGTCGAGCGTCAGTCGGCCGGTGAACAGGTGGCCGCCGCTGCCGGCGAGCGTCGTGATCGCATCGAACCACGGGTGGCCGTCGGCGGGCTGACCTGGCGTCACCGCAGCGGGCCCGGCCGGAAGCTCGCCGAGCCAGAAGCGTTGGCGTTGGAAGGCGTACGTCGGGACGTCGACCTTGGAGGCGCCGCGGGAGGCGAGGGCTTGCTCCCAGTCCACGGGCACGCCCTGCTCGAACAATGCGGCGGCCGTTCGCCAGAGCTGGTCCACGCCGCCCGAGGCACCATCGGAGGGCGGGCCGACCTCGACGAACACCCCGAAGCCGTCCGCCCGCAACCGCTCCAACGCGCCGTCGAGCCTCATGGGCTCTGTGTCCGGCTCCGGCAGGTCGCGGAACCAGTAGTCGCCTCCGAGCTGGGAGCCCGGTACGACCTCGCCCGTCAGGCGCGCGTAGAAGGGGATGGAGGTCCGGGCGGGGGCCATGCCTGGCATCGCACCCGGGACCCGCCCTGATACCGCGCCCGGGGCCCGCCCTGATACCGCACCCAGGACCCGCCCTGACGTCACACCGCCGACCGCGCCCCCCGACCGCGCGCGAGCCCGAAGGGCGACGACGCGGGCGCCGTCCTCCAGGCTCAACGCCCCGCTCACCACGGCGGCGGCGACCTCGCCGTGCGCGTCGCCCACCACCGCCGCCGGTTCCACACCCCAACTGCGCCACAGCGCCGCATGTCCGAGGTAGGTCGCGAACAGCGTGCACGGCAGCACATCCGGAGTGTTCACGTCCTCCTCGCCGCGCAGCACCTTCAGTACGGACCAGCCGGTCAGCGGCGTAAGGACCGCGTCGCACTGTGCCACGGTGTCGCGGAACACCGCGCTCTGCTCCAGCAGGTGGCTGTCCATCGCTTGCGGCCGCGCGTCCTGGCCGCCGAAGACGAAGGCGATTTCCCCCGGCGCCGTGCCGGAGCCGGGCTCGACCGCCCGCAGGGCTTCGGCAGCCTCCCTGGCGCTGCCCGCGAAGACAACGGCGCGCGCCTCGAAGTGCGTACGGCCGACGGCGGAGGTGTAGGCGATGTCGCGCATCGACGCGGTGGGCCGAGCGTCGAGCCACTGGGCCCAGTGCGTGGCCTGCGCGCGCAGGGCGGCGGCGTCGGGGCCTGAGATCACCAATGGGTGGACGAGGTCGTCGCCAGGCCGGTCCGCGACGTCCGCGAGATCCGCGACGACGGCCTGCGGTGCTTCTTCGATGATGACGTGCGTGTTCGTGCCGCTGATGCCGAAGGAGCTGATGCCGGCGCGACGCACCCGCCGTGTCCGCGGCCACCGCCTCGGCTGCCGCAGCAGCTCCAGTTCGCCGCCGCTCCAGTCGATCCGGGTGTTCGGCCTTTCCGCGTGGAGCGTGCGGGGCAGCTGCTCGTGCTGAAGCGCCATCACCATCTTGATGACGCCGATGACGCCGGAGGCCGCCTGCGCGTGGCCGATGTTGGACTTGGCCGAGCCCAGGTGCAAAGGCCGTACGCGGCCCGAGAACACCGCGGCGAGGGCGCCGGCCTCGATGGGGTCGCCGAGCACGGTGCCCGTGGCGTGCGCTTCGACGGCGTCGATGTCGGCCGGGGCCAGTCCCCCGTCGGCCAGGGCCTCGCGCAGCACGCGCTGCTGCGCGAGGCCGTTGGGCGCGGTGAGTCCCTGGCTGCGGCCGTCCTGGTTCATGGCGGTGCCCCGCACGACGGCCAGCACCCGGTCACCGTCGCGCCTGGCGTCGGAGAGCCGCTTGAGCACCAGGACGCCGCAGCCTTCCGCCCAGCTCGTGCCGTCGGCGTCGTCGGCGAAGCTCTTGCAGCGGCCGTCGGCCGCGAGCCCGTTGAGGCGGCTGAACTCGACGAAGATCTGCGGGGTGCTCATCACGGTCACTCCGCCGGCGAGCGCCAGGTCGCATTCGCCGCCGCGCAGCGCCTCGCACGCCAGGCGCAGGGCCACGAGCGAGGAGCTGCACGCGGTGTCGATGGTGAGCGCGGGGCCGGACAGGCCCAGGGTGTAGGCCACACGACCGGAGATCAGGCTCGACCCGTTGCCAGTGATCTTGTAGCCGTCGCTGCTGGCGACGTCCCAGCGCCGAGCGATGTCGTAGTCCGAACTCATCGCGCCGAGGTAGACGCCGGTGTTGCTGCCTTCGAGGGAGGCGGGGCGCAGATGGGCCCGCTCCAGTGCCTCCCACGCGACTTCCAGCACGAGTCGCTGCTGGGGGTCCAGGGACAGCGCCTCGCGGGGGCTGAGCCCGAAGAACGCCGCGTCGAAGTCCTCCACGTCGCGTACGAAGCCACCCTTGCGCTCGAAGCGCCGGCCGGTGGCGGCGCGCTCCGCTTCGTCGAGCGTGCTGAGGTCCCACCCGTCCCAGCGCTGGGGGAACGGGCAGGAGGCTTCGCGGCCCTCGGCGAGCAGGTCCCAGAACGCTTCGGGCGTGTCGATCCCGTCCGGAAGCCGGCAGGCCATGGACACGATCACGACAGGGTCGTCGTCGGGCCGCATCGGCTCCGCGGCGACGGCGGGCGAGATGTCCGGGGTCTCGTCCTGCGCGCCGGCGTGCGTCAGCAGCAGGGTCGCGATGGCGTGCGGTGTGGGGTAGTCGAAGGCGAGCACGGTGGGCAGCGGGACCCGGGTCCGTGCGCTGAGCCGGTTGCGCAGCTCGACCACCATCAAGGAGTCAAAACCCTGTTCGCGCAGCGTCATGTCGGGACGCACGCCTTCCGGGGGCCGGCCGAGCAGGGCCGCGGCCTCCTCCGTGACGAGTGCGACCATGAAGGCCAGACGCTCGGGTTCGGGCAGTGCCCTCACGTCCTCGCGCCACGCGGCACTGTCGGCGGCCGGGTTCGCGTCGTCGTGTTCGTCCAGCCAGTAGCTGCGGTGTGTGAACGCGTACGTCGGCAGGTCCACCCTGTGCGCGTCCGAGGTCGCGTACAGGCGCTGCCACGGGATCGGCACCCCTTGGGTGTGCAGCTCTGCCAGCGCCCGCAGCGGCTGTTCGATTCCTCCGCGCTCGCGGCGCAAGCTGCCCACCACGACGGCCGTGTCGTCGGCTTCGGTTCCCTGCGCCAGGGCTATCTGGAGCACCGGATGCGGACTCACCTCGACGAAGACCCCGTACCCGTCCGCTCGCAGGCGTTCCAGCGCGCGATCGAAGCGCACCGGCTCGCGCAGGTTGCGGCACCAGTAGTCCGCGCCGAGGTCCGGCCCCGTCGCCCGCTCCCCCGTCACGCTCGAATAGAAGGCGATCCCCGCCTCCGCGGGGGCAAGGTCCGCGAGCTGTTCGCGCAGCGCGGGCAGCAGCGCGTCCATGTGCGGGCTGTGCGACGCGTAGTTGACGTCCACGCGCTGGCAGTACGCGCCGGTAGCCTCCATCCGCGCGAGGAAACGGTCCACCGCCTCCCCGTCTCCGGCCACGACGGTCGATCGCGCGGTGTTCACCACCGCGACGGACAGCGCCTCGCCACAGGCCGCCAGTTCCTCGGTGACGTCGTCCACCGGGCGCTCCACGAGCCCCATCGCCCCGTCCGGCGCGTGCTCGTGCACGGCCCGAGCGCGCAACGCCACGATGCGAGCGCCGTCCGCCAGGCTCAACGCCCCGCTGACGACCGCCGCGGCCACCTCGCCCTGGCTGTGGCCGACGACCGCCGAGGGCTCGATGCCCCAGGCGCGCCACATCGCGGCGAGACCGACGTACATCGCGAACAGGGCGGGCTGCACCACGTCGGTCCGCGTGAAGGTCGGCGCGAGCGCGTCCTGCCCCCGCACGACTGCGGCGACCGAGAACCCGGTGTGCGGGGCGAGGGCCTCGTCGCAGGCCGTCACGGCCTCGCGGAACGCGTCGTTCTGCTCCCACAGCGACCGGCCCATCCCCCACCACTGGGCGCCCTGGCCGGGGAAGACGAACGCGACGCGGCCTCGGCTCGCGGCCGCGCCCGTCACCACCGCGTCGTGGCTCTCGTCCGCGGCGAGCGCCCGCAGAGCGGCCACCGCCTCGTCCGTCGTCGCGGCGATCACCACGCCGCGCGTGGGGTGGTGCGTGCGGGTCGTCGCCAGTGAGTACGCGATGTCGCGCAGCCTCGTCCCGGGTGACTGTCCGAGGTGGCTCGCCAGCCGTGCGGCGTTACGCGCGAGCGCGTGCGGGTTCGTGCCGGACACCGCCAGGCAGAGCGGACCGCCGCCCGCGTCCGCTGGGGCCTGCATCGCGTCCGCTGGGGCCTGCACCGGGGCGCCCTCGGGTGCCTCGCCGAGGGCGATGTGCGCGTTGGTGCCGCCGTATCCGAAGCTGCTGACCCCCGCGAACCGCGGCCCGCCCGGCCACGTGGCCGCCTCGGTGACCACCTCCAGACGTGCGGCGGAAAAGTCGATGCGCGGGTTCGGTGTGCGGAAGTGCAGGCTCGGCGGAATGACACCGTGGTGCACCGCAAGGGCGGCCTTGACGAGCCCGAGCACTCCGGCCGCCGCTTCGAGATGGCCGAAGTTCGTCTTCGCCGAGCCGATGCGCAGCGGCGCGGGCCGGCCTGCCCCGAACACGGCGGCGAGGGCGCCCGCCTCTGTCACGTCGCCCAGGGGCGTGCCCGTGCCGTGCGCCTCCACGTACGACACCGCACTCGGCGCGACCCCGGCGTTGTCCCACGCCGAGCGCAGCACCTGCGTCTGTGCCTCGTGGCTGGGGGCGGTCAGTCCGTCCGTCGCGCCGTCGTTGTTGACGGCACTGCCGTGCACCAGAGCGTAGACGCGGTCGCCGTCGGCGAGGGCGTCGGAAAGGCGGCGCAGCACGACCACCGCGCAGCCCTCGCCCCGGGCGTAGCCGTCGCCGTCGCCGTCGAAGGCCCGGCTCAGGCCGGCCGGGCTCTGCGTGCCGAGTTTCGTCAGGGCCACCGAGGTGTTCGGGTGCAGCATCAGGTTGACGCCGCCGGCGAGTGCGACGTCCGACTCGCCGCAGCGCAGGCTCTGCACGGCCAGGTGCACCGCGACCAGGGAGGAGCTGGACGCGGTCGCCACGCCCATCGCGGGGCCGCGCAGCCCCAGCGCGTAGGCGATGCGGGAGGGGATCACCGAGGTGTCCCAGCCGATGGCGGAGTGGGCGTGGATCGCCTCGGCGGCGCCCTGCGTGAACAGCGGGTACTCCTGCCACATCGCGCCCATGAAGACGCCGGTGCGCGTGCCCGCGAGGCTCGCCGGGGAACGCCGCGCGTCCTCGATCGCGGCGCACGCCACCTCCAGGGCGATCCGCTGCTGGGGGTCCATCTGCCGGGCCTCGGCCGGGGGGATGCCGAAGTGCTCCGCGTCGAATCCCGTGACGTCGTCGAGGAATCCCCCTCGGCGGTTCGCCGCCTGGCCGGACGCCTCCGCGTCGGCCCACGCGGTGGCGTTCCACCGGTTGTCCGGCACCCGACGCACCGCGTCGACGCCCTGGAGCAGAGCCTGCCACAGTGCGGTCGGATCCTCGATCTGTGCCGGCAGTCGGCAACCGATGCCGACGATCGCCACCGGCTCGTGGCGGTCGTACGTCTGGGCGGCGGTCTGGTCAGCCACGGGTAGCCCCGATCTCCTCGGACGCGTAGAGCGCCAGGCATGTCTCCTCGATCGCGGCGAGCGGCTCCGCGTCGTTCAGGATCGTCATGTGGTTCGCGGCGTCGATCTCCACCAGGCGAAGGCCCGGCAGCTCGCGTTCCCAGTCCTGCTGGTAGTTCACGTGGTCCAGGGAGAAGGTCTCGCCTGCGACCTGGAAGTAGGGTTCGACCTCACCCAGGAAGAGCCCGCGCCGGTTGTGGAAGTAGGTGCACAGGACGGCTTCCGGACGCGGCAGAGGCCTGATGGTGTGCTCGCCGAGCCGGTAGGCGAGCTGGATCGCCATGTTGCGCCTGACGAACCGGGCGATCTGGGCCGGTGGCATGGCAAGGCCGCGCTCGGCCGCCGATTCCGCGAGCCTCGCTACGAACGCGTCCTCGTCCAGATTCTCCGTGACCTCGTCCCGGTCCTCCGCGATCTCGTCCCGGTCCTCCGCGACCTCGTCCCGGTCCTCCGCGACCTCGTCCCGGTGGACGAGACGGGCCCGCAGGGCCGCCGGGTCCTTCTCCCCCGCCGGCCAGAGCAGGGAATTGACGACCTGCAAAGCCGCGCTCTTCGCCGACTGGAACCCGTTCGCGTTCGACTTCGCCAGGCCGGTCTCGTCCGGCGAGTCCACCATCGTCAGCGAGGCCACGTCCTGGCCCTGCGCCTGCAACCTGCGGGTCACCTCATAGGCGACGATGCCACCGAGGCAGAACCCGCCGACGTCGTACGGCCCCTGGGGCTGCGCCTGGCGGATGACCTCGGTGTAGTACTCGGCCATGGCCGTGACGCCCTCGATCGGCGCGTCCTCGGTCAGCAGGCCTCGGGCCTGGATGCCGTAGAAGGGGCGGTCGATCCGCTCGGCGATCGAGCGGTAGGACTCGACGCCGGCGAGGGCGCCGTGGATCCAGAAGACCGGCCTGCCCTCGGTGACGCCGTTGAGGCGCACCAGCTCCGGGGCCGGACCGCGCGTGGAGGGGGCGGTCGCCTCGGGCAGCCTCGCGATCACGTCGTCCAACGTGTCGTGCGGCTGCCACCATTCAGGCCGGAATCCCGGGAACGCATGGGTGATCCGGCCCAGCATCGCGACCAGGAGCAGGGAGTTGAGGCCGTAGTCGGCGAGCGACCTGGTGCTGTCGATCTCGTGGCGCGGCAGGCCGAGCACCGAGGCGACGAGGTCGGCGACGAAGGCCTCGCCCTCCACAGGGCCGACGCCTGTGTGCGCGGCCTGATCCGGCCGCGGCGCCTGCTCCGCGAAACACGTCAGGCGGGCGAAGGGGTAGCCGGGCAGTGCGATCCGCCTGCGGCGAGCGCCGCGATGCATCAGGTCCCAGTCGATGGACGCGCCCGCGACCCAGTGCTCCGGTACGTGATCGAGCCGCTCCGGCTTCCCGTCGTGCGCGGCACCGGCAGCGGAATCGACGCCGTCGGCGAACGCCACGCGGGCGAGCGTGTCCGGGTCGCCCCTCAGCCAACCATCCAGAACGCGCGCGGCGTCCTCAGTGCTCTGCGCTACGAACGCCAGCCGGCAGCTCATCGCTTCCCGGCCGACCTGCAACGTGTACGCGATGTCCGCCCAGGAGCGCGGATCCGCCTCGGCAAGCCGGTGCGTCAACCGGCGCGCCCGCTCGCGCAGCGCGTCGAGGCTCTGCGCCGAGAGCACAAGGACCTGCGCGCCCGGGTCGTCGTCCCGGTCCGCGGAGGCGATGTGCTGCTCCAGCACCACATGGGCGTTCACGCCGCCGATCCCGAAGCTGTGCATGCTCGCGCGGCGCGGCAGCGGTCGGCCCGCGTCGTCGGTGCGCTCGGGCCAGGGCAGGTTCCGTTCGGCGACGCGCAGCCGCGACCCCTTCAGGGAGAGGTCGCGGTGCAGTCGCCCGAAGCCAGGGAGCGCCGGGATCACGCCGTGCCGCATCGCCTGCGCGGTCTTCACCAGCGCGGCCAGGCCGGAGACCACCTCCGTGTGCCCGATGCAGGGCTTCACATTGCCCAGATACGTCACGTCGTCGCTGTCGCCCTCGCTGTCGTCATCGCCGTCGCCCTCGCTGCGGAGGCCGACGCCGAGCGCCGCCAGCTCCGCGCTGTCCGCAAGCATCGAACTCATGCCGTGGGTCTCGATGTAGTCCACGGCGCCCGGATCGATCCCGGCGTCGGCGAAGGCGTGCGCGACGGCTGCCTTCATGCCCTTGATGTTCGGTGCCGTGAAGGACACACCCCGGCCGCCGTGGGCCACGCCGGTGCCGCGCACGACGCAGTGGACCACGTCCCCGTCCTCCAGGGCCCGCCTCAAGGGTTTGATCAGTACGGCGGCGACGCCCTCGCCGCGCGCTGTACCGTCGGCGCCCTGTTGGAACGGCCTCACGTCGCCGCGCGGGCTGAGCATCCCCGCGGTCCGCATCCCGCCGAACCCCGCGGGTGACATCACCAGGTTCACCCCGCCGACGAGCGCCTGCTCGCACTCGCCGTCGCGGATGGAACGGATCGCCCGGTGCAAGGCCACGAACGAGGACGAGCACGTCGTGTCGCACTGCTCGCTGGGGCCGTTGAGGTCGAGCAGGTACGAGATCCGGTTGGGCACCATCGCGGGCGACGGCAGGCTCATCAGGTCCAGGGCCGCGGGCCGGTACTCGCTCTGCGTCGCGGCGACGAACACGCCCGTGGGCCGCGTCCGCAGCTCGGCCGGTCGATAGCCCGCGTCCTCGACGGCGTTCCACGCCGTCATCAGCAGCAGGCGCAGCTCCGGCGTCACCTGGCGGGCCTCGGTCATCGACATGCGGAAGAAGAGCGGATCGAATTCATGCACCCCGTCGAGGAAGCCGCCCCGCAGCTCGGCTGCCTCCTCGCCGTAGCACGCCCAGTCCGCACGCTCTTCCGGTGGTGCGGTGATGCACCGTCTGCCTTGCTCGACGATCCGCCAGAACGCGTCGACGTCGTCGGCCCCGGGGAAGCGTGCGGCCATGCCGACGATGGCCATGCCGTCGAGCGCGGCCTCGTCGATCTCAAGCTGAGGTTGAATCTCAAGCTGAGGTTGAGGTTGAGGTTGCGCGGGATCGGGCGCCCGGTCGGGCGACGGGGGCTGCGGCGGAAGCACATCCCGCAGGTCATCGGCGTATTCGCAGACGATGAACTCGCCCAGCTCGGCCAGCGTGTTGTGCTCGAACAGCACGGTGATGTCGAGGTCGATGCCGAGCGTCCCGCCGAGGGTCCGGGCCACGTTCACCGCGAAGATCGAATCGAGCCCGTAGTCCGAGAAGGGCTCGCACCGGCCGATCCTCGTCCGCGGGATGTCCAACGCCTCTGCCAGCACATCCAGCGCGACTGCCTCGATGTGGGCGCGCAGCCGGTCTCCGGGCTCACTCCCGGCGCTCGGATCGGCCGCGGCCCGCGCCGGACTCTCGCGCACCGGCGCCCCGTGCGGCGCGGACGGGCGCGGCACGGCTGTCGCCTGCCGTATGACGCCGTCGCTCTCGCCCACGATGATCTGCTGCCCCAGATCCTCGGCATCCTGCGCGGGCAGAGCGATCGCGTGGAAACCCTCCTGCGTCAGGACGTGCCGCCAGTGCGCGGTGGACAGCAGCGGGCTGCCCGGGATCCGCAGGTACGGGTCCTCATAACGCCACCATCCGTCCAGGAGGCCGAAGGAGAACTGGCTGAGGAGATTGTTGGCGGTCAGCTCGTTCAGGACCAGCAGCCCGCCGGGCTTGAGGAGTGCCTTGGCGTTGCGCAGGGTGTGGCGGATGTCCCGGGTGGCGTGCAGGACGTTGGCGGCGATGACGACGTCGTAGCCGCCCAGGGTGAGGTCCTGGGCGGCCACCGGGCGCTCGATGTCCAGGATCGCGCAGGTCAGCGAAGGGTTTTCCGCACCGAACGAACGCTCCGCGTGGTTCAGGAAAGCCCTTGATATGTCGGTGTAGCAATACTCGCGCACGTCCAGGCGCGCGGATCGCAGCGCCTCCAGGACGACGGCGCTCGTGGCTCCCGTGCCGGCGCCGATCTCCAGGATCCGCGCGCCATCCGTCCTCAGGGGCCGTCGTCGCAGCCGCGCCACCAGGTCGGCGGCCAGGACCTGGTTGAAGAACGCGGACGCCGGATTGGTCTCGTACGCGTTCTGCACCAACTCCAACGATCCGCCGGGGAAGAGGACCTCGGTGGCCGGTCGCCGTCCGCTGAGGATGTCGGGGAAGGCACGCAAGGCGGTCTCCACCAGCAGGTGGGTGGCCGCGAGGTCGGGATTCTCCTGCCACGCGGGCTTTGCCGTCTCCCACTCGCGCCACAGCTGCTCGACCGGCCGCTGCCGCGGGGCATCGTCGTCGAGCAGGATCCTGCCGCCCTGCCGCTCGATGTAGCCGGCCCCTTCCAACACGCGCAGGCTTTCGTCGAACCAGGCGCCGTACCCCGGCGCGAGGCCCGCCGCCTCCCGTGCGGCCTGGGGAGTCTGCCCGGATTCACGGAACGCGCCGAGCGTGCACAGATGGGACCAGAGAAAGTCGAGCAGCAGCTTTTTCACGATCAGTCCCTTCGAAGGCCGCGATCAGATCGCGAGCGCGGTCAGCTCTGCGATGCGGGCGCGCAGCCGCTCCAGTTCGCCGCCCGGCGCCGCCGACGGTTCCTGGAGGTCGGCGGGCACGGCGTCCGACGGCACGGCGTCCGACGGCACGGCCGTGGGGAGGATGACGTCGTCGTCGCCCAGCACGATGCCCCGGTTGTTGAGCGCGGGACTGAACTTCATCAACGTCAGCCTGCCGACCGGCGCCGCGCACAGCCGTTCGATCGCCGCCGTCAGCTCGTCCGGCTGGATCAGCGGCGCCTGCGCCGCGACCACCGCGCCCGGCTCTCCCTCGGTGGGTGCGTTGTTGAAGCAGTAGCCCAGGTTCAGCACCTTGCCGACAGTGCCGTAGCGGCGTCGCACCGTCAGGGCGAACGAATCGAGGAACGTGCAGGCGGCCGCGTAGTTCGCCTGCTTGATGGCTTTGAGGTACGAGTTGATCGAGGACAGGAACAGCGCGAAATCGAGCGAGTCGCCGCCGAACACCTGCATGCACCGCACGCTCGCGTCGACCTTGCCGCGCAGCACGTCCTCGAACTGCGCCTCGCTCATCCGGGCCAGGCTCGCCCCCGAGAACACCAGTCCCGAGTGGATGACACCATGCACCGCGCCGAACCGTCGTACGATCTCGTCCTTCGCCGCGCGCAGGGACGCGAGGTCGGTGGCGTCGCAGCGCAGGTACAGCGGCGCGGGACCGTCCGCGCCGCTCGCCCGAGCGATGGCGGCCTCGACTCGCGCGTCCCGCGGCCTGCGTCCGAGCCACACCACCTGGGCGCGGTACCGGCGGATCACGTACTCGCTGATGACCGTGCCCAGGGCGCCCGCCCCGCCGATGATGACGTACGTGCCGCCCTGCCGCAGCCGGGAGGACATCGGCGCGGCCTGCTGGACGGTCATCAGCCGCTGCTCGTGCCAGCGGCCTTCGCGGTGGATACGCAGATTGCCGTCCGGGTCCGGCGCCAGGTCGAGCACCGCGGCCAGAGAAGGCGCGTCGTAGTCCTGGACGTCCGCCACCCGCACCCGCCAGTTGGGGTACTCCTTCGCGGTCGACCCCGCCAGGCCGGCCACGCCGGCGTGCGCCGGGTCGACGACCTCGGCCTCATGCACGGCGTGCGCCCGCTCGGTGATCAGGGTCAGGCCCAAGGAGCGGTCGCCGTACCCTGCGGCCAGAAGGGCTTTCACCGTGCGGAAGGCGTGCAGCGAGCCGCTGGACTGGTCCTCGACGACGCCCGCACCGGGCCGGTCGTCCACGGCGCTGGGCGCCACCCAGATCAGATGGTCGAGTTCCGGGAGGGACCGGAGGGCCGTCACCAGGTCGTCGTGCGTGCTCTGCCTGTCGTGCGTGCTCTGCCTGTCGTACGTACGCTGCGACGGGTCCGCGACCACGTGCGCGCCGGGCAGACGCGCGAGGAGCACGTCCCGCGCCTGCCCTGGGGGCGCGATGATGCCCACTGATGCGGAATGCTGCGGCCACGTCGCGGGTGGCGTCGGCTGAACGGGATCCCACACCGGCATCAGCGTGGCGAGGCCGCCCGCCGGATCCGTCGGCTGCTCGGCTCGACGGCCTGCGATGCCCCGCAGACGCAGGCACACCGTGCCGTCGCCGGTCGCGAGGTCGATGTCGATCCGGTCCGCGCCGCGCGTGTCCTGGGCACGGCGTATCAGGGCCCACATGGTGGTCGCGCCGGGGGCGAGGAATTCGGCCGACTTGATGCTGAACACCAGTCCGACCCGGTCGCCGTCGCCGTCGAGCAATCGCATGCACTGCATCGCCGAGTCCACCAGCGCCGGATGCGGGGCGGGGCCGTCCATGCTTCCTGACACCGTGCTGGGCAGCCGCAGTTCGGCGAGCACGGCGTTGTCGCCGCGGTGCACCGCCGCGACCCCCTGGAACGTGGGGCCGTAGGAGATACCGCGCTCTTGCCACTCGGCGTAGAAGCGCGCGGGGTCGAATTCCGCGGACGGGAGATCCCGCAGCAGCGCGGGCAGATCGAGCGCCGGCGCAGAGGTCGGCTCCTCGGCGGACACCTCGCCCTGACAGTGGAGAACGGGCTCGTCTCCGGCGGACTCCGTGGACGACACCATGAACCGGGTGACCTCGCCGTCCGCGCGAAGAGCCACCCGCAGTGCGCGCGGCACGCCGGATACCGCGAGGGGCCGGAGGAAGACGATGTCGTTCAAGCGAACCGCGTCGCTCGTGGTCCGCCTCGCCGCTGCCGCCGCCCACTTCAGATACATGGCCCCCGGGGCGATCCCGGCCCCCTGCACCTGATGTTCACGCAGGTAGAACTCGTCGCCGGTGAGGACCCGCCCATCGTGCTGCGGCCTCTCGTCCGACGCCGCGCGGGCCGACAGTGCGTAGCGTTCCCTCTCGAAGGGATAGCCGGGCAGCGGAACGCGGCGGTAGGAGCCGTCTGGGAACAACTCGGCGAAGTCCGGTGCCTCACCCTGAAGGAACCGTTGGGCGAGTGCCTGCACCCTGGAGTCCGCGCCATGCGCCGCAATGTCCTGCCCGGAGAGCCAGGCGGTGCACTGGCTCTCCAGTTCCGCGATATCCGCGACCACGCTCGCCCATCGATGCCGCAGGTGCCTGCGGCCGAGCAGAAGGGTGTGGCTCACGTCCTCGACATCGAGGTCCGGGTGCTCGCGGCAGTGTCGCGCGAGCCGGACCACCTGCTCGCGCAAGGCGTGCTCCGTCGCCGCCGACAGCGCGATCAACCGGGTCCCGTCCTGCCTGCCCCGCGCCGGCGTGGGCATCTTCGACGGCTGCTCGACGACAGCGTGGGCGTTGGTCCCGCTCGCGCCCAGCGACGTGACAGCGGCGCGCCGCTTGCCGCCTTCGGGCACGGCCCACCGCCTCGGCTCCGTGTGTACGAAGAACGGGCTGCCGGCCAACGTGACACTGGAGTTCGTCGCGGTGTGGTGGGGCAGACCGGGAATCACCTCGTGCCTCATCGCCAGCAGTGCCTTGATGACGCCGATCACGCCGGCCGCGGCCTGCGCGTGGCCGACGGATGCTTTCGTCGAGCCGAGCGAGCAGAACCGCTCGGCGTCCGTGAAGCCGCGGAAGGCGCGATCGAGCGCCCGGAACTCCACCGGGTCGCCGAGCTTGGTTCCGGTGCCGTGTGCCTCGACGAGGCCGATCCCCGCCGGGTCGATGTCGAAGTCCTGATAGATCTGCCGGATTAACCGTTCCTGCGAGGTGCCGTTCGGCGCGGCGATGCCGTTCGTCGTGCCGTTGTGGTTGATCCCGATTCCGCTGATCACCCCGTGGATGTGGTCGCCGTCCGCCTCGGCGTCCGAGAGCCGTTTGAGGACCAGCGCGCCGACTCCCTCGGCGGGCACGAATCCGTCGGCCGCCTGGTCGAACGAACGGCACCGGCCCGTCGGCGACAGCATCCCGGCCCGCGACGCCGCCAGATACAGCCGCGGCGAGTTCTGGACGTAGACCCCGCCCGCGATCGCCGTGGTGACCTCGCCCGCCCACAGCGCCTGACAGGCCAGGTAGAGGGAGACCAGCGAGCTGGAGCACGCGGTGTCGACCGCGATCGCCGGACCGTGCAGGTCCAGGTAGTACGCGATGCGGGACGGCACGAGCGAGTTCATGTTGCCCCACAGTGCCTGGCCCGGGTAGTCGGAAGGACCCGTCAGATCCAGGTAGTCGCCCGCGGCGCAGCCCACGTAGATTCCGCACCGGTCGCGGTCCAGCGACTCGCCCGCGTGGCCCGCGTCCTCGAGCGCCCGCCACGCTTCTTGAAGGAACAGCCGCTGTTGCGGCTCCATGTAGAGGGCCTCCGCACCGGAGATCCCGAAGAAGAGCGGGTCGAACTCGTCGACGCCGTCCAGGAGACCGCCGTCCAGGCACACGCTGCCCAGCGACGCGAGGTCCCAGCGGGACACCTTCGAGACAGCGTCCCGGCCGGAGGCCAACAGGTCCCAGAACTCGTCGACATCCCGGGCGCCCGGGAACCGACCGCTCATACCGACGATCGCGACGGGCTCCCGGGCACCACCGCGCGAGGGCCCGGGCACCACGGGCGGCCCGGGTACCGCGGAGGGCCCAGACACCACGGACGGCCCAGACACCACAGGCGGCCCGGGCACCGCAGGTAGCCCCGACGGTCCGGACGGCTCGGACACCCCTGACGGCCCGGACAGCGCAGACGACGCGGACACCACAGACGGCCCGAGCGGCCCGGACACCGCAGACGGTTCAGCCACCACGGACAGTCCAGAGACCCCAGACGGCCCAGAGACCGCGGCCACAAGGGCGGCGCCCTCCTCCTCGACGATGAAACTCGTCAGCCGCCGAATCGACGGGTTCTCGAACAGCACACTCGGATCGAGGTCCGTGCTCAGCGCGTCGTTGAGCCGGTTCACCAGGGAGACGCCGGTGAGCGAGTCCAGTCCGTAGTCGGCGAAGGGCTTGTCGGCCGCGAGTTCGTCCGCGGTCAGCTTCAGCGTTTCGGCGAGGACCCGCTCGACGCTCGCGCGCACGTGCTCCTCGATCGAGCGGACGTGCCCCTTGAGCGAACCGGGCGCGGCGGGCCGCGGATCCCGGCGCGCGACGGGCGCCCCGGCGCGCGCCAGCAGGACCTGCTGGCCCAGGTCGCGGGCGGGCTCCGCAAGGAGTTCCACCGTGTCGAACCCGCACTCCCGCAGCACTTCGCGCCACGCGTTCGAGGACAGCGCCGGTCCGCCCTGGATGCGCCGTCCGTCCGTGAAGCGCCACCACCCTTCGAGGAGCCCGAAGGTCAGGTGCGACCACCAGTCGTTCCGGGCGAGTTCGTTGAGTACGAGGACTCCGCCGGGCCGCAGCAGTGCTCTGGCATGACGCACGGCCTGCACGATGTCCTGGGTGGCGTGCAGGACGTTGTTGGCGATGACGATGTCGTAGGCGCCCGCGGCAAGTCCCTGTGCGCCGGGTTCCCGCTCCACGTCGAAGGTCCTGAAGGACAAGTTCGGCACGTGTCCGGCGAACCGCCGCTCCGCGTCGATCACGAACGCCTTCGAGACGTCCGTATAGCAGTACTCAGCGAGGTCGTAGCCCCTCAGCCGGGCGAAAACACGCTCGCTGGTGCTGCCGGTGCCCGCTCCGATCTCCAGCAGCCGGACCCCGTCGCGGCGGGCTTCCACCGCCGCGCGCACCGCGCCGGCCGTCACGTCGTTGAAGTAGTCGGCCGTCGCGTTCCCCCGGTACACCGGTTCGACCAGCTCGAACGAGCCGCCCGGGAACATGACCGCCGTGGCCTTCGTCCGCCCGGACAGGATCTCGGGCAAGGCCTCGGTCATGCGCTCGGTCAGGCCGGTCTTGGCCGCCAGCTCCGGATCTGTGGCACGGGCGTCCTTCCACGCACGCCAGGCGCGCCACGCCTGTTCGAGGCCTGGCGCACTCTTCCTGGGGGCCACGTATTCGCCCTCGCGTACGAGTTCTCCGTGGCGCAGCAGTACGGTCACCGTGTGGTCGAGCCACGGGGCGTAGGACGGCGTGATCCTCTGCCCGATCAGGTCGCGGCGAACGGGCGCGTCGAAGAGTCCCGCCGCCACGAGCTGTGCGAGCACCAGCGGGCGCGAGAGGCTGTCCAGCTCCTCTGTGGCGGACGCGCGGCCGGACAGGAACGTCTCGACGCTCTCTGGCCTGGCCGCGGCAAGAAGCAACGATTCCGCGTCGAGCGGGTCGGTGGCCCGAGAAACCGGAACCGACACCGCCTCGGCAGCCGGCCAGTACCGTTTCGCGGCGAAGGGATACGTCGGCAGGCTCACCCGCACCGGTGGATTCGCGCCGTGGTAGGCGCCCCAGTCGACGTCGACGCCGTTGACCCACAGGGGCGCGATCTTGTCCCACTCCCCTTGTCCGAGCCACCCGGCAACCAGGTCTCGTAGCTCCCCGGGGCGATCGAAGAGGCCGAGCAGCTGGTCTTCGGGCCGCCGGGCAGTACCTTCGAACACCGTCGCGCGCGCCCCGCCCTCGACGTACTCCTGAAGCGTTGCCATCAACTCGTCGACGTCGTGCGCGACGAAGACCACTCGTTCGGCCATCGCCCGCCGCCCGACCTGCAACGTGTACGCGAGGGACGCCAGCTCGCCGTGCGCGTCGCGGTATCCCGGCAGGAACTCCAGGAGTTGCCGCGCGAGGACGGCGAGCCGCTCCCCGTCGCGGGCGGAGAGGACCACCGCCTGGGGGCCGGGGCGTCCGGCGGCCCGCGCACCGGTCGGCGCCTGTTCCAGGACCGCGTGCGCGTTGGTGCCGCCGATCCCGAAGGAACTCAGTCCCGCCCGCGCTGGCTCGTCACCGTCCAGCGGCAGGTTCCGGTCGGCCACGAAGAACGGCGACTCGTCCCAGTCGATCTCCGCGCTCGGCGCGTCGCAGTGCAGAGTCCGCGGCACCTCTCCGTGCTGCAAGGCCAGGGCCACCTTGATGAGGCCTGCGATCCCCGCGGCCGCGTCCAGGTGGCCGATGTTGCTCTTGACCGAGCCGATGCCGCAGTACCGGCTGCGCGTCGTGTAGTGGCGGTAGGCCTCGGTCAGAGCCGCGACCTCGATGGGATCGCCGAGCCTGGTACCGGTGCCGTGCGCTTCGACGTAGCTGATCGTCGACGGGTCCGTGCCCGCCTTGTCGAGGGCCTTGCGGATCACCTCGGCCTGGCCGCGCACACCGGGCGCGTAGAACCCTGCTTTGTCACCGCCGTCGTTGTTCACCGCGATGCCGCGGATCAGGCAGTACACGTGATCACCGGCCGCGATCGCCTCACTGGCGCGCTTGAGGACGACCACGCCGACCCCTTCGCCGCCGGACATGCCGTCGGCGCCGTCGGCGAACGCGCGGCTGCGCCCGTCGCTCGAGAAGTTCAGACCCGGCTGGTGTACGTATCCCAGTTCCCCCGCGGAGAACAGGCTGGCCGCGCCGACGATCGCCTGGTCGACCTCGCCGGCCAGGAGTCCCTGGCCGGCGACGTGCACCGCGCTCAGCGCCGAGGAGCAGTTGGTGCTCACCGCCATGCTGGGGCCGCGCAGGCCCAGCTTCGTGGAAATCATGGCGGGCACCGTGCCGCCTTGGGCGAACAGCCACGCGGCGTAGGTCTCAGAACTCGCCAGGACCCGCGGACCCGACGCGTTCGCCATCAGAGCAGGGAGCAGGGCCTGGTAGAAGTTCGTGCTCGTGGACGTGGTGACGCTGGTTTCGGGGACGTCCTCCGGGCGGTAACCGGCGTCCTCCAGCGCCTGCCACGCGTGCTGCAACAGCAAGCGCGCCTGGGGGTCCATGAACTCGGCGTCGCGGGGGGAGATGTCGAAGAACGCCGCGTCGAACTCCGCCCTGCCGTCCACGACCGACCGCTGCGGCACGTATCCGGGTCGGGTGATCAGCTCCTCCGGCACTCCGAGCGCGCGCAGTTCCTCCACTGACCACGAGGTGCCGCCGCTGCGTCCTTCCACGAGCGCGGACCAGAATTCACGGTGGTCCATGGCTCCGGGGAAGCGGCAGGAGATACCGATCACCGCGATCGCGTCAGCGAGCGAGGCGTCGCCGGCCGCCGGAGCGGCGGGGAGCGGATCAGGTTGCCGCTCGGGCTCGTCCGGCTGCGCCGCTGCCGCCTGCCCGGCAGGGAGCAGCCCCGTCAGGTGCCGGGCCATCGCCGCGACGGAGGGGTGCGCGAAAACGCTGGTGGGCCGCAACGAGCAGCCGAACTCACGGTTGATCCGCGCCGCCGCTTCGATGGCCGCGAACGAGTCTCCGCCGATGTCGAAGAAGCCCGCGGCCCGATCGATATCCCGCGACCCGAGCACCTCTTCGAAGATCCCGCGTACGGTCCGCTCGATGGCGAGCACGGCCACCGGCCTCTCGGCGGCCGGCCTTTCGGCGACTGGCCCTTCGGCGACTGGCCTTTCGGCGGCCGGGAGCGGCACCGTCCGGGCGGCCTCGGCCAGCTTCGCCCGGTCGACCTTGCCGTGCGCGGTGAGCGGAAAGGCGTCCAGGGCCACGAATGCGGTGGGCAGCATGTAGGCGGGCAGGGTGGTGGCGAGTTCCGCGCGCAGCAGCGCGGCGTCGACCGGTGCGCCCCCGTTCCCGGTGTAGTAGGCCGTGAGCCTGTCGGACAGGCCGACATGTTCGAGCAGGACGACGCTTCGGCCGATCCCTGGCTGGGCGTTGAGCACCGCCTCGATCTCGCCGAGTTCGATGCGGTGGCCGCGCAGTTTGACCTGGTGGTCCATCCGGCCCAGGATGACGATCTCGCCGTTCGGCAGTCGGCGCGCGCGGTCGCCGGTCCGGTAGAGGCGTCCGGGCGCGAACGGGTTGGCCACGAAGCGCTCGGCCGTCAACTCCGGCTTGCGGTGATATCCCAGGGCGAGCCCGTCGCCCGCGATGTGCAGCTCGCCGGTCACGCCGACCGGCAGGGGGCTCAGGTTCTGGTCGAGGACGTACAGCTGGGTGTTCGCGAGGGGGTTGCCGATGGTCACCGGCTCCTCACGGCGCATCCGCTTGGCCGCTGACCAGATGGTCGTCTCCGTGGGCCCGTACAGGTTCCAGGCCTCGCCGCGCGCCACGAGTTGGTCCTTCAGGCCCTCGGGCAACGCCTCGCCGCCGCACAACACCTTGACGCCTTCGGTGTTCTGCCATCCGACGCGCACGAGCATGGCCCAGGTCGCCGGGGTGGCCTGCATGAGGGTGGGCCGCCAGTCGGCGATCTTCTCGGCCAGCAACGTGGCATCGGCGGCCGTGGCCGATTCGCAGACGCAGACCTGTCCGCCGGTGATAAGCGGGAGGTAGAGTTCCAGGGCGGCGATGTCGAAGCTGTGCGTGGTGAGGGCCAGCAGCCGATCGCTGGAGGTCACTTCCAGCGTGCGCGCCATGGCCAGCAGGAAATTGGTCAGCGCCGCGTGCGGAACTACGACGCCCTTGGGCTTTCCCGTGCTGCCCGAGGTGTAGATGATGTAGGCGGCTTGCGGTGTGGAGGCTCGCGAGTCCGGCGCGTCGGCGGTGTTCTCCCCCGCCGCTACCCCTGCCTCTGCCCCGGCGTGGGCGTGGGCGTGGGCGGCCTGATCGTCCTGGCGGTCTGTCGGGTGCAGTCTCGCCTTCGGCGACCGAACGGCGGCCAGCCTGTCCAGCACCGCCTCATGGCAGACGACGAGTTGCGCGCCACTGTCCTCGACCATGTAGGAGAGGCGTTCGGCCGGCAGTCGGCTCTCCAAGGGCAGGTACACCGCGCCGAGCTTCATGACGGCGAGGAGGGCCGCGACAAGGTCGAGTGACCGTTCGTAGCAGACCCCTACGACGTCCCCGGGGCCGACGCCTTGACGCGTCAGCGCCTGGGCAACGGCCGAGCTGTGGTCGGCGAGTTCACGATAGGTGAGGGTCCGCTCCCCGCAGGTGAGCGCCGGGGCGTCCGGGTGCGCCTCTGCCTGCTCCGCGAAGAGATCCCAGCACGTCCGATGCGCGGGGTAGTCGACCTCGGTGCGGTTCCATGCCTCGATGACACGGCGCCGTTCGTCGTCGTCGAGCAGGTTTAGTCTGCCGATCGGCGACTGTCCGTCCGAGGCGAGGACGCTGTCCACCAGGGCGGCGAAGTGTCGGGCCATGCCCTCGACGGCGTGGGCCGAGTACGCGTCGGGGTGGTACTTCCAGTTCACCAGGAACCCGTCGCCGGGAGCTACGTCCACCGTGAGGTCGTACTCACCCAGCTGGTACAGCCCGTCGACCAGCTCGAAGTCCGTCTCCCCGGTGGCGCGAGCCCGCTCGCCCAGGTATCCGGACAGGGCGGAATCCTGATAGTTGTACACGATCTGGTAGAGCGGCGACCGCGGATTCGCGCCCCGCACACCGAGATCGTCCACGATCCGGTGGAACGGGTAGGTCCCGTGCTCAAGTACGTCGAGCACCGTGGACTGTACGCGCCGGGCGAACGACGTGAACTCCTCTGAAGCCTGTGGCCTGCTCCGGATGGGCAGGGTGTTGACGAAGCAGCCGACGATCGGGTCGAAGCGTTCCGTCGGGCGCCCGGCCACCGGCATCCCGATGACGAGGTCCTCGCTGCCGGTGTACCGGTGCAGCAGCGTCAGGAAGGCCGCCAGGAAGAAGATCCCCGGGCTGATCTCATGCGCAGCGGTGAAGGCCGCGACGGCGTCGGCCTGCTCTTTCGACAGCCGACTTGTGTGCACCTCGCCCACATGTGGCGCGTCCTGCGGCAAAGCCACCTGCGAGGGCAACCCCGTGAGGGCCTCCGCCCCGGCGAGTTCCCGCACCCAGAACTCGCGGTCCTCCTCAGCGCGTTCGCCGGCGAGTACGTCCCGCTCCCACACGACGAAGTCACCGAAGGAGGCGGAGCCCACCTCGATCGGCACGTCCCGGCCCTCGACCCGCGCCCGGTACGAACTGAACAGCGTGTCGATGACGAGTCGCCCCGACACCCCATCGATCACGAGGTGATGGACGACCAGCAGAACGTACGCCTCGGACGCTGAGCGGCGCAGGACAGCCAGCCTGGTCAAGGGACCGCCGGCCAGGTCGAACGGCCGCCTCGCCCTTTCCTTCAAAAAGTCCAGCACTCGACCGGACGGCACATCGGAAATGTCCACGTGCTCGACGAAGAAACCGTCCGCGTCTCCGTGGGACAGAAGCGGCCCGTCATCCGTCTCACGCACCGTGGCCGAAAGAAGCGGATGCCGGGAAAGCGTGTCGCGGAATGCGGCCTGAAGCGCCTCAGGATCCACGTCCGCAGAAGAAAAACACACGGGAACGTTGTACGCGTACGTCTCCGGTTCCATCTTGGCGAGTGCCCACAGGCCGCGCTGCCCCTCGGACAAAGGAATGTCCACGCGCCTGTCGAGTTCGGCCAGCACCTCCGTCGTCGACAATTCGCCGTCGGCATACATGCGGGCGAGCGCACGAAGGCTCATGACTGACTCCTTTCCGCCACGCCACCCAGGCATAACGCTGCGGCAGAAGATCGCGAGCGAACGTAAGGACTCTTCCCAAGCGCACACGGAGCGTGGTCGGACATCGCGTCCCTGTACCGGGCCACGTCCCCAAGCGGATCCCGCAGCGGCACCGGCTCCGCATTCCGGAGGCCGAAGGTCCATCGGCGGGGTGATGCGACGTGCAGCGCCCCGACCAGATCCCACGCGGTGGTGTCGGACGACTCGGCACGCTCCGGCCGCTTCAGCCCGCTCACCATCGCGTCGGCCAGGCCGCAGGACCAGCCGTGGTGGATGCAGGTGCCCTTGCGGATCGAGCCGGAATCAGCGCGGCACACCGGGATATCGCAGTCAGGGCACGAGTCGAGGCAAGCGCGGATCCGGGCGAACACACGACCCCCGGTCCCGGCGGCAGAGGTCCGCTTCGGTGCACACGGCAAGGCCCACCAGTCCCCCCTCGGCGTCGACGAACCCCGGGGGTCCGTCGAACGCGACAGCTCGGCCAGGCACTTGAGGCCCGCACACAGCAGCGAACAGCAAGCACCCACGGATGTGGCCGTCGGCGCCATGGCACTCAGTATGACCCGCGGACCGTTGCGCGTTCATACGGATTTTCCGCTGTGGGGCACATCACTTTTCGGCCAGAGTGGAGTACGTGATGCGTGGTGCCGCCGTGAGTTCAGCGCCTGACAGCCCCGCTTGCCGCCTCTTCTAGGCCCTGGCAGCGGGGGCCGATGCTCTCTGGCAGCAGGGGCCGACGCCTACCTGGCAGCAGGGGCCGACGGCTACCTGCTCATGGACGCCCACCCAGCCGAGATCGTGGCCGTCGCTCACGCCGTGGCTCGGGGCCAAACCCCGCCGACCGCACAAGCCGCCCTCGCGTCCTGCACCGGACGCCCATGCCCAGACCGCAGTTGGCCGAGCCGACCAACTGCTGCTGAATGCGCGCTGTGGGGTTCACCAGAACTTCGCCAGTACGCCCTCCTTGAACGCATCCGGTGGCACGCTGATGTCCCCGGAGAACGGGTGGTCCAGGACCAGGACAAGTAGGAGGCTGAAGGCGACGAGTGCGGCGACCGAGCCGACGAACAGCAGCCGGACGCGTCTGCTCCTGTTGCCGTAAAGAAAGGTGAGCGGGATGATCACGAGCGCGCCCCCGTACGCCAGCAACTTGAACAGCCCAGGCAGCGACTGCTGCGCCTTGGTGATCCGGGCCCGGCGCTCCGCGACGACCCTGTTGATATCGCTGATGATCTCACGGTAGAACGCCTTCTCGCGCTCCGACTTCGGCTCGAATGAATTCAGCGCGGCGAACATGTCCTCTATGGCCGCCTCGGTGGCGCCATATTTGGGACGGCCCTCGCGCATGAGGGGCCACTGCACCTGCGCCACGGCATGGGCGTACGCACTGACGGCACTCTCCAGTTGCGCGCGCTGGGCGGGCGGGAAGGCTTGAGAGTCCCGGACCATCTGCGCCAGGTATGTGGCCTCGTTGGCGACCACCGTCTCGGCCTCGTCCGCCTCGGTCCACAAGGTGACGACGACAAAGGCCAGGATGATTCCGTAAATGGCTGCGAACATGCCGAGCCCCGCACCGACCATGTCGTTGTGCTGGCCCTCGGCGAGGGCGGGATGCCGCCGGTAGACCAGCACGCTGCCCGACAAGGCAAGGCCGACAATGCCCCCCACCATGATCAGAGCAAGAGAAGGAGTGGAAAGGTGGTTCAACAGCCAAATCTCCATTACCAGTTCTTCTGCTCGACTGCCGCGCACGCCATGCGAGGCGGGAGCTAGGTACACCTGGATGGGTGAACCTTCAGCGCACCTTCTGAGGCGGGGCCGATCAGTCCTTCGTGCGGTCGGCGGGCCCAGGGATTTCGTCATGGGCTGATGAGTTGGTGCCTAATGCAGCCTCCAAAGGTCCCACGACCAGGCTTTCACCAGGGTCAGGCCGTGGTGGAGGGAAGGGCCTCAAGGGCGCCCCAGGGCCCGGTAATTCCATCCGGCGGCCCGCCATGCATCGGCATGGAGGGTTCCACGGCCGTCAATAACGCGAGGGATTGCGGTGCGGGTGGCGAGGCGGTGGGGGTCGGTGTGGGAGTACTGGGGCCACTCGGCCAGGTGCAGCAGCAGGTCGGCGTCCTGGACAGGACCCAGGGCGCCTTCACCCGGGCCAAAGGCCTGGCCGCCCCGAGAGTGCTGGCGTTCACCAAGCTCATCGAGGCCCGCGCGCACGCCCGCGAGAACGACGCGCGGGCCGCCTCACGGGCCCTGGCCGCCTCCGAAAACCTCCTCGACCAGGCCCGTCAGGACAGCGTCGACGAACCCGGCTGGATCGACTTCTATCACCACGCGCGGCTGTCTGCGGATGCCTCCGAGGTCTTCCGCGACCTGAACAACCCCAAGGCTTCCCTGACCTGGAACCAGCGGGCCGCCGCGATGCCGACCGGGGTCTTCACCCGCTCCGTCGGCACGCGGCTCGCCATCGTCGGGACCTCCCATCTCCAGGCCCGCGACCTCGACCACGGCCACCGCTCCGTCGACATCCTCGCCCGGGTCCAGTCCTCCCGGGCCAAGGACTACGTCCGCGAGTTCACCACCGCCCTCGCCCCCTGGCGCCGCGAAGCAGCCGTCCGCGAGTTCACCCACCGCTGCCGCACCGAACTCGGCGTCACTGCCTGACGGAAGCCGACCAACGGCAGGTCAGGAGGAAACGGTCGGGCCAGCTGCTGGCTGGACGCTCGGGGCGCGGCTCATCGGGATCCGGAGGGGAGGCAGCGGAAGTTGCCGTAGCCGCTGCTCGGCTCTGTCCGTCCTGACCCGGCTACGGCTCCGTCCGGCTGGCCCTCGCACTCACCGGAGCCCCGGCGCATATCCTCGTACGGGTCCGCTCCGACCGGCCCCTCTACACCGACCCGACCGGACAGGCGCGGGACGACCACGTCGGCACGGCACGAAGCTCGCCATCCCCTGACGCCGAGGCCAACCACCACGTTCGAACTCGAGCGGCCAGCCGGTGCTTCTTGGCGGCACCATTGCTTTTGGCCGCTTCCCGAGCCGCGACCAGAGCCTGAGGAGCGAGGCCGACGCCGCTCAGCTCGCTCATGCGGTCACCATCCCGGTCGTGGCGTCGTCGTCCAGCGGGCGCGGCCGACGCCGGACAGCTTCAGCCCGTCGACGGCGGGCTGCCCGCCGGGAGCGGCCGGCTCGGTCAAGGCGTCAGGTCCAGGACACGAACCGGCTCGCCGAGCCACCGGTCTGGTGCGGTGGTGGCGATGACGGCGCCGTCGGGGCGGTCAGGAGTGGGCTGGGCTGCGTACTGGCAGTGAGCCGCCGCCCAGGTGCTCTGCCCGGCCACCGCTGAGGCGGCTGGAAGGTCCAGGTCGAGCACCGTGATGCCGGGCAGCGCGGCCAGGTGTTCCGCGGTGCCGGGCTGTACGCCCCCGCGTGCGCGCTGGGGTACCAGCCGGTCTGGGCGTGGGCGCGGTGGATGAGGCGCGAGGCGAGCACGTTGCCCCGGCCTGCGGCGGCCATCGCGGTGTCGTCCAGGACGATGTGCATGGCGTCGCTCACCGGGCGGCCGCCTGGGCCAGGCGGCGGTCCAGCTCGCTGTCGAGGTCCTGCTCCTCAGTGGGGGTGGGCGCGTAGCCGTTCCACTTCTTCAGCGCGCTCCGGGCCTGCTCGGCCCGCGCGGCCCGCTCCTGCGGGGTGAGCAGGGTTTCGGCGAGCCGGGCCAGGTAGGCACGCAACGACATGCCCTCCGCCGCGGCGAGAGCGGCGAGGCGGTTGCGGGCTTCTTCGGGAATGCGGATGTTGGCGTCAGGCATCAGCGGGGTCCCTCCAAAAGGGTTCGGGTACGTACCCGTACCCAGCGACGAGTCCCGTCACGAGGCTGTTATACGGCGAGACCAACGCCGTGCTGCCAGCAGCGGTGACCCGCGGACCTCGGGGCCGCCGCCCTGGCTCACCAGGGTCATCTTGGCGCGGGTCACGCCGTCTCTCCCGGCCTCCCCGCGGGAGGACCGACGGGTGCAGCCGCAGGCGGACGCCGAAGTACGGGTCTGGGGCCGGCTCGTACCGGCCCCGGTGCGAGGTTACACATCCACGCCTCCGCTTCGTCCCACAGCCCCGGCAGCGGAAACACCGTGGCGCGAAGAGGTCCGGATCGTGCGCTCCGGCCGGACTCCGGGCCGGCCACGACGTGCGCGACCTTGTCGCAGCTGGGGCAACGTACGAGAACAGACGCGAGGTTCGCGGCATCGGCTTCGTGTGGCTGTGACGGCAGTGAAGTGACGGGCCAGGCGGATCAAGCATTGAGGTAGGTGAGCACGGCTTGTACGCGCCGGTGGGTGTCGTTGGTGAGGGGGAGGTCGAGTTTGGCCAGGAGGTTGGAGATGTGTTTCTCGACGGAGACGGGGGCCAGGACGAGGCGTTCGGCGATGGCGGAGTTGGACAGTCCCTGGGCCATGAGGGCGAGGACTTCGTGTTCGCGGGAGGTCAGGCGGGCGATGCCGGTGTCCTGGCTGTTGCGGGCGAAGATCTGGGCGACGACCTGGGGGTCGAGGGCGGTGCCGCCGGCGGCGACGCGGTCGAGGGCGTCGAGGAAGGCGTCGATGTCGGTGACGCGGTCCTTGAGGAGGTAGCCGACGCTGCCGCGGCCGTCGGCCAGCAGTTCGGCGGCGTAGGTGCGCTCGACGTACTGCGACAGGATGATCACCGGCAGGGCGGGGGTGTGGCGGGCGCGGACCTCGATGGCGGCGCGGAGCCCTTCGTCGCGGAAGCCGGGGGGCAGGCGGACGTCGATCAGGGCCAGGTCGGGGTGATGGGTGTCCACGGCGGCGATCAGGTCGGGGGCGGAGTCGACGGCGGCCAGGACCTCGTGGCCGGTGGCGGCGAGCAGGCGGATGAGTCCTTCGCGCAGCAGGAGCAGGTCTTCGGCGATTACAAGGCGCATGGGATCTCCGCGTGCACGGTGGTGGGGCCCCCGCTGGGGCTGGTGAGGGTGAGGGTGCCGTCGAGAGCTTCGATGCGGCGGCGCAGTCCGGTCAGGCCGGAGCCGCCCGGGTCGGCTCCGCCGTGTCCGTCGTCGGTGACGGCGACGGACAGGGTGCCGTCGGGGCGGACGTGGACCGCGACGGTGGCGGTGGTGGCGTGGGCGTGCTTGGTGATGTTGGTGAGGGCCTCGGCGATCAGGAAGTAGGCAGCGGCCTCCAGCGCGGGTGCCATGCGGCGCGGCACACGGATGTCGGAGGTGATGGGCAGGGGGTGGTCGGCGAAGAGGGCGGTCAGGGCACCGTCCAGGCCGCGGTCGGTCAGGATCGGGGGGTGGATGCCGCGCACGAGGTGGCGCAGTTCGTCCAGGGCGAGATGGACGTCGGCGCGGGCTGCGGCCACGTCGGCGCGGGCGTGATCAGCAGCAGGTCCCAGGGTTTTGAGGCGTCGCTCGGCCAGGGCCAGGGTCATGCCGAGGGCGACGATGCGGGCCTGGGCGCCGTCGTGGAGATCGCGTTCGATGCGCCGCAGTTCGGCGGCCTGCGCGTCGATGGCCCGGCTGCGGGTGCGGGCCAGTTGGTCGGTGCGTTCGGTCAGCTGCTGGGTGCGGCCGGGCCTGAGCAGCCCGGCGGCCAGTGCTGCCTGCCCGGTGGCCAGGGCGCGGACCAGGCGGGTGATGAGGGGCAGCGCGATCAGGGCGGCCAGGGCCGTCAGCACCCGGCGCGGCACAGTGGTCACGGTGATGAACCCGAGGTCGCCGCGGCGGGCCGTCGGCAGGGCCCAGGCCCAGGCCGGTGAGGTGAGGGCCGCCAGGTCCACGGCCAGGACCACCACGGCGACAACGAAACAGGCCAGGGTCAGCGGGAAGAGGATCGTCAGCCAGGCCGCGTCCCGCCAGGTGGCCGGGTGCACGGCCTGCTGCCGGGCCCGGCCGGTGACGGTCGCGGCCTCCGTCAGCGGGTAGGGAGCCGGGATGGGGGCGGCCAGGATGAGGGCGGCACGGCGGCGTTCGAGTCCGGCGAGCCAGCGCACCACGGAGTTCGTGGCCACGAAGGCGGGGGCGCCCAGGTGGGTGACGGCCAGGACCGCGCAGCCGGTGACCCCGGCGACGACGGTCACCAACGCCCCGACACCCGAAGCCAGGCCCAGCAGCAGATACCGCAGAGACCGGACGGTGCGCTGGACCATGTCCCGCCCTCGCTGGATCATGTCCCGCACTCTACGAACGCCCGGCCCCGCCCCGGTGGCACGGGGCTCGGTCGTCGCCTGGTGTGTCGCCTTCACTGCTCGCTCCGTCCGCCGCCTGCCGACGCGGAGCGCAGGACGAGGCGGGTGGGCAGGGCGGCGGCGGCCAGACCGAGAAGGCCGGTACCGGCCAGCAGCCCCATGTACCAGAGAGGATCGACCAGCACGCGCCACTGGCCGTCCTGGGCACTGCTGAAGGTTCCCACGACCACCGCGGTGATCCCCGCACCGACCACGAGGCCGACGGCGACAGTCAGCACCGCTTCACGCGCGGCCATCGCCCGTACCTGCCGGGCGGTGGCGCCCAGCAGCCGCAGAGCGGCGTACTCACCGCGGCGGCCGAGGGCGGCCATGGCGAAGGTGTTGAGGACGGCGACGGCCGTGAAGACGAGGGAAATGCCGGTCAGCAGGCGCAGTGCCGCCCGCTGGGAGGTGGCTTCGGCGTCCGGCTGGTTGTCGGCCGCGGGGCCGTTCGCGGTCAGGTGCGGGAGCTGGGACCTCAGCTTTGTCATGGCCGCCGGGTGGGGGGCCTGGCCGAGGTGGACGGCTGACAGCAGGGGGCGGGCGGTGTGTGCGGCGACCAGCGGGCCGGGCAGCAGCATGTCGCCGAACCCGGCGGAACGGGCGTACAGGGCGATCACCGGCCGCGCTACGCGGGTGCCGTCCGGCAGCCACCACCCGACCGTGTCACCCACCCGCCAGTGCTGGGTGCCGGCCAGGTCCGTGCTGACTGCCACCCCGTCGGCGAGCCGGTTCAGGGAACCGCTGGTGACTTTCAGGTCCAGTACGCCGTCTCCGGTGCGATACAGGCCCTGAGCGGGGTAATGCTGCGGCTTGCCACCCTTGCGGACCATGACCTCGCTCGGCACGGTCGCATCCACATCCCGTACTCCCGGCGTCCTGGCCGCCTCCTCATAGGCACCCAGCGGCAGACCGGGAACGTCTGCGGCGGTCAGGGTCTCGCGGGCAGCGGCGACCCGGGCCCGGCCGGCCTGGTCGGTGAGGTCGCTGAGCAGGGTGGAGTTCAGCAGCATGGTGGCGTTCAGAGCGAACAGCAGCGCCAACGGCATGGCAGCCCCCGCCGCCCGCAGCGGAAAGCGCCGGGTGTTGGCAGCGGCCAGACGGCCGGTCGCTCCCGGCAGAAGGCCGCCCAGCACGGCGCCCACCGTCCGCACCAGCCACGGCCCCAGGGCGGCAGCGGCACAGATCAGAAGAGCGCAGCCGATGAAGCCCATGCCCACGCCGATCCCGCCGCGCATCGGCGTGAACACCAGCACCGCCGCTGCCCCCGCGATGAGCACCGTTCCGGTCAACAGCCGCCAGACCCTGCCGCCTGCCGGGGCCGCGGCCGACTGCCGCATCGCCTCCGCCGGCGCGATCCGGGCCACCCGCCGTGCGGCGAAGTACGCCGCCAGCCGCGCCACCCCCACGCCGGAACCGGCCGCGATCAGCAGCGGCCACACACCGCCGTCCACCTCGAGGGAGGCCGGAACGGCGCCGGTGGCCACGAAGCGGTCGCGCATCCAGCCCGCGAGCCACCGTCCCAGCGGAACCCCCACCACGACGGCGGCCATGCCCACGGCCCACGCTTCCAGGCCCAGCAGTCGGCGCACCTGGCGCGGCGTGGCGCCCAGGGTACGCAGCAGGGCCAGCTCACGCAGCCGCTGCCGGGCAGCGAAGGCAATGGTTCCGGCGATGACGAACAGGGCGGCGAACACGGTGATGCCAGCCATCGAACCGAACACTCCGACCGCGCCTGCATAGCTGACCAGCACGCTCGGCGCGTCGGCCTGTACCCGCTCTTCGCCGGTGAGCACCCGCACCCCCGCTCCAGCGGCCGACCGAACGTCGTCCAGTACCTCGCTGCTGTCAGCACCCGGCGAAAAGCGCAGGGCGAGCGCGCTCGCATCACCGGGCTGGGCCAGGCGCCGTGCGTCCGAGGCGGAGAAGAACACCGCGCCCTGCGAGGAGAGCTGCGACTCCCGGGGGCCGACCACGATGCCGGCGACACGGAACGAGGTGACCTCCTGCGGCAGGGCCATGCGCACCCGGCCCCCAGGGTGTGCGTCGGCGCGCTGGGCCAGTCCTGCGTCGAGTACCACCTCGCCGTTGCGGGGTGCGTGCCCGCTGAGAAGTCGGAAGGGAGTCAGGGGCGCCGACGTCCAGGGGTGCCCCATCACCGGCGCCCCGCCCGAGCCGCCGCCGACTGGCTTTCCCCCGGTCGTCAAAGGCTGGGCGTAGAACGACACGTCCTTGGTCACCTGCGCGACTCCGGGCACCCCGGCCAGCCGGTCGGCCACATCCCCGGGCAGCGCGGGCGCACCGGACAACGGGCGGCTCTTGGTCTTGCCCTCTTCGTGCACGCTCACCTGGCGTTGTGCGCTGACCACGGCGTCCGCAGCGGTGTACCGGTCGGCTCCGGCCGGGGAGGACAGCGCGGAGAACAGCAGCGTGCCGCAAGCGGCAACCAGTGCCACCGCCAGGGCTGTGCCGGCGAAGGTCCCGGCGAAGGACCACCAGCGGTGGCGCACCGTGGCCAGAGCGAGACGGATCATCGGGCACTCAGCTCCGTCAGTACCGCGGCGACCTGCGCGGCCGAGACATCCTCAAGGCAGGAGTGAACCCGGCCGTCGGCGAGGAAAAGGACGTGGTCCGCCCAGGCAGCGGCGGCCGGGTCATGCGTGACCATCACCACCGTCTGACCCAGCTCGTCCACCGCCTCCCGGAGCAGCGCCAGCACCTCATGCCCTGCCGACAGGTCGAGTGCTCCGGTCGGCTCGTCCGCGAACAGCACCTGCGGGCGCCCGGCCAGCGCCCGCGCGACCGCCACCCGCTGCTGCTGACCGCCCGAGAGCTGGTCAGGCCGCGCGTGCTTGCGCCCGGAGAGCCCCACACGGGCCAGGACTTCTTCCGCCCAGCGCCGGTCCGGGCGCACTCCGGCCAGGTGCTGTGGCAACAGCACGTTCTGCCACACCGACAAGGCCGGAATCAGGTTGAACGACTGGAACACGAAACCCGCCCGGCGACGGCGCTCTCGAGTCAACGCCGGCTCACGCAGCACACCGATGTCCTCCCCGGCCAGCCGGACCCGCCCGGCGCTGGGGCGCTCAAGACCCGCGGAGCAGTTCAGCAGCGTGGTCTTCCCGGATCCGGAAGGGCCCATCACCGCCGAGAACGTTCCTGCCGCCAGCCGCGCGCTGACTCCCCGCAGCGCGGGCGTCCCGCCACCGCCGGGGTAGGTTTTCGACACATCTTCCAGCTCGACCGCAGCCGCCACCGGATCTCCCGCGAGGTACATGCTCCCAGCCTCGCCAGAACGAGAGCGCCCGCCTACATGGCCCACGCGTAACTTGAAGGTAGGGGTAGCCCTACCTTCTCTCCAGGCGAACGGCCACAGGCAGCGAAGCAGAAGGTCGGGTGACTGCTTGGTGAGCCGTGCTCACGTGACTTCAGGCGCTACGCCGTGAACCCATGGGTTCTGAGAAACAGGGCGAGCTGCTGTAGGGCGCTTCGCCCCGCGGCTGGTGCTCCGTGGCCCCAGGTCAGAGGAACGCGCCGCACTTGGGGCACTGATACCGGTCGCCGTGCTTCGTCATGGTCCCGCCGCACCCCGGGGTGGGGCAGGTCATCGCCCGGGGGCGTAGGGCCGTTCCTGGCCGTCGGGGCCGCATTGGGTGCACACGCCCCGCGCGCGGATGATGGGCCGTCCGCCGGACGGGGGGGATTGGGTGTCCTCGCTGACCACGATGGCCAGTCTGGACTTGCACGCCTTGCACTGCGCGTACTCCGGGTCCAGGTCGTGCTCCACGACCTCCGCCACGGCGCGCAATGGATCGTCGGACATGAGATATGAGACCTTCCATTCCGAAAGCTCCTAGACGGTAGCGGACTTGCCTCTTCCCGGACATAGAACGCCCGTTCACAGTCCGGCGCCACCATCCCCGCAGGCCGCGCCGAGGTGCCGTACGTACGTGGCCGCACGGTCGGGTGCGCCGCGGCGCACGTGGTCCCGCCCGCCCCGGCCTGGCATTCCGCGCACCCCACGCCGGCTCTTCGCCTGCCCGGCGCCGGGCATCGAGGTGAGCGGTGGCCAGGGAGCGGGGCCCCGCTCGTGCCGGCACCACACGCAGACAGCGCCGGAGCGCTGCGGCGCGCTCAGGGCATCGGGAGGGGGCACCGCCGTCTGCGGAGCCCCCGCTCCCACGCTCGATCAGCTCCAGGTCATGTTGATCTCACGCTCGAAATTGATGTAACCGGCGCGCCGGAAGGCGTTCGCCATCGGAATGTTGCCGAGGTCTGTGGACGCGCGGATGCGGGGGACGTCTTGCCCTGCGAGGACTCGGGTGCCCTCGGCGAGGATGTCGTCGATGTAGCCGTTGCCGCGGTGTGCGGGCAGGACTCCGATGTAGGCGATGATCGGGTTGTAGTCGTTGCGGGCCGGGATGACGAACCCCACTGGCTCCCCATCAGGCAGTGTCGCGATGCGCCACCAGTCCCGTGGGCTCGTGTAACGCGCCAGTTCGGCCTCGTAATGCCGGGTGGCCGCTTCGCGCACGGACATCCTGGTCAGGTCGTCACGGCCATGCGCGTCCAACGTCCCGTCCAGAACCGAGGCCATCAGAGCGACGAGTTCCTCGCTGTCGTGGACCGGCCGGAAGGCGAGGCGTCCGTTGGGCTCGGGAACTGGCGATTCCGGACGCCATTCCAGGCGCAGTCGTTCGACGAAGAGCCGGGCACCGGTCCGTTCAAGTACCGTCATGCGGTCTTCGACGGCTCGCCTCGTCACCGCGTTCTCACGCCAGTCCGGCGGAACGAAACGGCTGTACCCGGGGCGACGCGACCCGTCCGGGAGGATAGCGGCCATCGCCGTGTGCAGAAGTCGCACCCCGATGTCCACGTGATCGGAGCCCGAGGTGCTGTCGTCGATGTCAAAGATGTCCAGGATGAGCGGTGCATCGCCGGCCGAGCGGCACCACCAGGCCACCCTGGCCAGCACCCGGTCGCCGCGCAGGGCGACCCACATCCACTCCGGACGTCGGCGGCCGTCGGCAAGGTCGTCCGCCAGTTCCTCATTGAGGACGTAGGGCAGTTGGGAGAACAGATCGAGTTCTTCGCGCCCGGTGATCGGACGCATGGTGAGGTCGTTCGTTTTCATGGTCAAGGCACGCTCCGGTGAAGGCGCCCGTCCGTTCCGGGGTCAGACGTGGTCCGCATCCCGGGAGGACATAAGCGCGGTGATCATGGGGATCATGGCCTATCCCTCCTCTCGCTGTCGTGGCCCTCAACCCTCGTGGTGGGGGTCCAGCGGTAACGTCTATCCAGCTGCAACGCTCATCCGCAAACCCTTTTCGACCACCCTGCTTCCGACAGCGCCGGGCAGCGAGTCCCGGGCTAGCAGTTGCAGGTTCCGATCACTGATGGTCCGCGGGCAACGGGCCGAGTCATACATCCCGAAGCAGGCGGTCGGCGGGGGTGCCGGGGACGGGTCGGTGACCCAGCAGTAGTGCGCGGGCCCAAGGTGAACGACCGTGACGCGTCTGGTCAGGAGGTTGAGCACGTCGCGGTCGCCGCGCTGAATCTTCGGCACTGCTGCTGCCTCGAGCTTCTCATCGATGCTGGCGAAGGTCTGAGGGAAGCCGCGGGCCCCGGGACCCACCGGGATAGTGCCTTACTAGTGCTCTGACCGCATAGGTTCGCCGGGTTGGTGGTCGTGGCGGTTGGATGTGCGGTGACGTCCAATCCGACCGCTGGAGGCGCGGTGGCCGAGCCTGTCCGTGTGCGCAGACTGACCGACCAGGAGGGGCAGAAGGTGCAGCAGATCGTGCGTCTGGGCAGCACTAACTCAGTGCGCTATCGGCGGGCGATGATGCTGCTGGCCTCGGTCGGCGGGAACCGGGTGCCCGTGATCGCCCAGCTGGTGCAGGCCGACGAGGACACCGTCCGGGACGTGATCCACCGCTTCAACGAGATCGGCCTGGCCTGCCTGGACCCTCAGTGGGCGGGAGGCCGCCCCCGCCAACTCAGCCCTGACGACGAGGACTTCGTCATCCAGACGGCCACCACCCGCCCGATCAAACTCGGCCAGCCCTTCACCCATTGGTCCCTGCGCAAGCTCGTCGCCTACCTGCGCAAAGTCCACGGCCACGTGATCCGGATCGGCCGCGAGGCGTTACGCTGCCTGCTCGCCCGCCGCGGCGTGACCTTCCAGCGCACCAAGACGTGGAAGGAATCCCCGGACCCCGACCGCGAGGCGAAGCTGGTCCGGATCGAGGAGGTCCTGGACCGATTCCCCGACCGGGTCTTCGCCTTCGACGAGTTCGGCCCGCTCGGGATCCGTCCCACCGCGGACTCGGGCTGGACCGAGCAGAATCGTCCCGACCGGCTGCCCGCCACCTACCACCGCACTCACGGCGTGCGGTACTTCCACGGCTGCTACTCGGTCGGCGACGACACCCTGTGGGGCGTCAACCGCAGCAGAAAGGGTGCCGCCAACACGCTGGCCACGCTGAAGTCGATCCGTGCCGCCCGGCCCGACGGCGCCCCGATCTACGTGATCCTGGACAACCTGTCCGCCCATAAAAGCGCCGACATCCGTCGCTGGGCGGGGAAGAACAAGGTCGAGCTGTGCTTCACCCCGACCTATGCATCCTGGGCGAATCCGATCGAGGCGCATTTCGGACCGCTGCGGCAGTTCACCATCGCCAACTCCCACCACTCCAACCACACCGTCCAGACACGGGCCCTGCACGCCTACCTGCGCTGGCGCAACGCCAACGCCCGCCACCGCGACGTCCTGGCCGCCGAGCGCAAGGAACGCGCCCGCATCCGCAGCGAGAAGGGCATTCGCTGGGGCGGACGTCCCCTCAAGACCGCAGCGTGAGCGCACTTCCTACCCGGTGCGAAGCTCCTCGTGAAAGGCTTGGAGCATGATGGGTGGACCGTCTGACAACCCAGAACTCTGGGCATTCCTGGAGTCATTGCACCGCGGCGAGTTCCTTTCCGGCACCGTCACAGCGATCGAACGGTTCGGCGTGTTCGTGGCGCTGGACGACGGACCCGACCATCCGGTCTTCCCCGGCGTCGGGTTCATCTCCTTCGCTGAACTGACCTGGCGTCGCTTCGAGGCAGCCACCGACGTCGTGCAGGTCGGGCAGCGCGTCTCATGCGAGTTCCTCCAGTTCGACACATGGAACCTGGAGGCCAGACTGTCCTTGAAGGCCACACAGCCAGACCCCTTTCAGCTATTCGCCGACACGACTGCGGTGGGGCAGAAACTGCCTGGCCAGGTCACCAAGCTGATCCCGTTCGGCGTCTTCGTCCAGGTCGCCGACGGGATCGAGGGACTGGTTCACCTGCGAGAGCTCGCCTGGACACCGGTGGAGACTCCAGCAGATGTCGTCCAGGTCGGCGACGAGATCACGGTGGTCGTCACCGAGATCGACCGAGAGCGACGCAGGCTATCCCTCTCCCGACGACAAGGCTCATCCGCCGGCGTATGACGCACTGCGTTCCTGCGACGGTTCCCTTGCCCGAGTGCTCCTGAACGTCTGCTCAGCCAAAGGAAGACACACGCCCAGGCCGGTGAACCTTTGCGGTCACAGCACTAGCAGTTGCGGAACTCGGACAGGACCAGTTCCAGATTGCCTTGCTGTTCGTGGTCGTTGACCTCGGCCGACAACTCGGCTTGACCTCCGCCGGGGTGCGAAGTGCCACCTTCTGTAGTTGCTGGGCTGCTTCGAGGCCATGATCCCTCTCGCCATGACCGACCTGATGGCCCGCCGCCTCACTGGCGAAGCCAGCATTTCCTGGCGCGACCCGACATCAGCGCCCCAAAGCCGCAACTAGGGATGAAGCATCAGGATGAAGCGACCTCTGAGCCGAGGGCTCTTGCACGGCCGACTTGGGAGCCCCGAGCTCGGGCTACGGAGACCAGGCTGTCCAGTTTTCACTCCGTCGACACCGACTCGTCCGGGGCCCAGAGATCGTCAGCGGGTTCACACGGCAACCGACCGGCGGGAGCGGCTTGACCCGGATTGATGGATCAGGCGGGGCTGCCCGGGCCAAGACCAGCTGATTCACGGTATGCCGGGCTGCCGCGTTGCGATCGGGCGGCAGAACACTCACCCACCCGAACTGGGAACGTAGCAGTAATCCTGACCGAAGGTTTTCGGTCACTCTACATATCCATCTGGCATGAGGCGCAACAGTAGGTGTAGCGTCTCAGTAGGTTGCAGTTGCAATCGGCCGGATGGGGGATCCGAGACATGCATCAGAGCGTCCTCGCGAACCGACCCATATGCCAGCGCCTCCTTCGCCTGCCCGTGCAACTCACCGTGCCGTGAGCCACTCCGCTTCAGCAAGCCTGAGTCACAACATCCTGCGCTCACTTGGGGGCCCGGGAAACGGAACGCTGGGATCCATAACGGGAAAGAGGTCTTTCGTGGAATTCAAGGCACTTGGCTCGGTCAGGGATATCGATTCCCAGCAGTGGGATCAGCTGGCGCGTGGACTCCTCTTCGATACACACAACTGGCTGGCCGCGACTGAGGCACAACCGTCAGGCGATGCCCTAGTGACGGTAGAGTTCGACAAGGGGGCGCTTCGATCTGCGATTGCTTGGCAGGCAACCGACTCCACTGATCCGTCGCCCTACTACAACATCGACTCCCTCCTGGCACGGTTCGACGATGCTCATCAACGCAGCGAAGCCGGGTGGACGCTCAACTGTGCGCGCGTCGGACTCCATTCACCAATTCTGGCGGCGCCGGGAGACACGTTCGATTCCTCAAGGCTTGTCGGCCACCTGGACGCTGCAATCGCTACGCGCGACAGCAGTCCGGCAAGGTGTGCGGTCAACTTCTTACCTCACGCTCCTGTGCCAGGTCTGCTCGACGCCCTGAGGGAGCTGGGGTTCCAGGAAGAGAAAACGTACAAGCGCGCTTTCCTGGAAGTGCGAGGTGACTCCTACGACGCCTATCTGGACAGTCTCAATTCTAATCAGAGACGCAACGCGCGGCGAGACCGGACCATGTTCAGGGAGAGTCGGCAGAGAATTTCAATTACGACAGGCCCTGGAGCTGCTGGTGAAGATCTCGTTGCACTCCAGGGCCTCAATAAAATTAAGTACGGACAGCCTTTCGACGCCGAGGGAACACGTCGCCTCTTCCAGGGACTACTTGATTCATTGGGCGAGAACGGCCTTGTCGTACGCAGCCACCAGGGGCAGGAGTGTACCGGCTTCGCCATGTTCTTCGCCGGGAACGAAACCCTCCATTCACTGTGCACTGGATTTGCAGAATTCGACAACAGGAACAGCCCGTACTTCGAGTGCTTCTTCCATGCCCCTATTGAGTGGGCGTATCGAAACAGTATCAAGGAAATCGATTACGGCGTCGGCTCCGTAACAGCGAAACAAAGGCGTGGATGCAAAATTGTCGATGTTTCCACGTGGCATCGATGAGCTACCTTTCCGAACAGCGATGAATCCGACCGTGTTCATGGGGCGACAGAGCATCCGGCCAAGTCTCTTTGTCGCTGCATCGGTAACCGTGCGATAAGCCGCCTACGCAAGAGAGAGAAATCGAATGGCAAGCCCATTAGTGATCCTTGCGGTCGGCTTCTTCAGCGACCTCGTGGAAGAGTTGCTGGAAGCTCACCCACGCCATCGAGTACTGGTCATCGAAGAGAGTGACATCCTCGAATCGCTGCCACCTCGCTGGCGTGACGACCCTCGGATAAGCATGCGGCCAGGCTCGTATCAACAGAGCCTGGAAGCCGCCGAGGTGGGCGTCCACTGGTTCAATACCGATCCCTTCCAAGCCGTGGTGGCCGGACGGGAATACGGCGTGCCGGCCGCACAGCTGATCGCCACACGCCTCGGGTTGAAGGGCCCGGGCCCAACTGCGGCGCAGGTCTGTACCGACAAGCTCGCCATGCGCGAGATCAGCACGAACTGCGGCCTGACGAAAGGGCGATTCGCCGCCGTACGCTCCCCGGCAGACGTCCGCTCCTTCATGGCCGGCTCTCCCGTCGTCCTCAAGCCCCGCAACCGACACGCTTCCCTCGGGGTCGTTCGTATCGACTCCGCCGACGGCATCGAGGCGGGCTGGGCCCAGGCCGTTTCCTCGCATGGGCAGGGAGGGTTGACCGGCAACCGTGAGTTGCATTGGGACTACATGGTGGAAGACCTGGTGGTCGGCCTCGGCGAGTTCTCGGTCGAGTCATTGATCCAGGACGGCAGCATCATCTTCTCGAACACGACCCTGAAGACGATGAGCTCGCCGGATCATTTCAGCCCTACAGGCCATGTCGTCCCCGCACCGATTTCCGAAGACGTGGCTGAGGCACTGCGTAAAGCCGAGCATCGGTTCCTGGAAGCTGTCGGAGTAGCCGATGGAATTGTCCATTCAGAATGGATATGGACCGAATCTGGTCCGCATTTCATTGAATGCGCGGTCCGCTACCCCGGAGGCAGTCTGTCTCGACTGATGGCTTCCGTTTACGGAATGAATCTGGCCGACACTCTGGTGCGACTTCTCGTCGGCGATGAGTTATCGATGAACTTACGCCCGCAGGGCGTTGCCGCCGTGCACTTTCTTGGCGGTACCGAAGGCCGTCTGGTAGCTGTGCGAGGTCTTGACTCGTGTGACTCCGTGGACTGGATCGCAGACCGCAGGATATCGGCCCCGTTGGGCTCCAATATCTCCGGGATGCGAAATTCTGCCGACAGGATCGGCCATGTGGTGATCACTGCGGAGTCCTACCCGATGCTTGAAGAGCGCGTGGGCTGGGTGAAGGACCATATAACGGTTCTGACCGCAAAGGACGAGGCTTGAACTTCGTGAAGCCCGGGAGCGAAAAAAGCGAGGCGCGCCTCGGCAGGCCTATGCTTTTCCTTTTCGCCGGCTACCTGTTGTCTGCCGTCGGATCAGGCATGGTGTACCCATACCTGGCGGTCTACGTGCAGGAGGTGCAGGGCGCGGGCGGGACAGGGGCCGCGTCCGCGCTCGCACTCATAGCCGTGGGAAACGTGCTCGGGAGCCTTGTATCCGGATCCTTCATCGATCGGCGTGGCCCACGCGTCGTGGGAATCTTCGGATTGATTGCTCAGGCCTGCGGCTATGGACTCATCGGATCCGCAGGGTCCGATTATCTCATCTTCGCGTCCTGTTGCCTGATTGGCCTCGGTGGTGGATCGTTCTTCGCGGTGCTCTCGCCAACGATCAGTGCACTCTGCCCTCCGGCCCAGCTACGGAAGGCATTTTCTGCACGATACGTGATCAATAACCTGGGCCTGGGAGCCGGTGCTGGGCTCTCGGCACTGCTGCTGAAGAACGCAGACACCGCAGAATTTCAGACCCTCTACTTTATGAACGGCCTGTCGTACCTCATCCTGCTGGTACTGTTCTGCATAGCCCTGTCCGGTAAATCTCCTGTGAGCTGGCACCAGGCGAGGGACACCCCTGAGCAGAGTTCCTCTTTGCGCAAGCAGCGGCGAGACCTGGACCCGAACTTCAAGCTCCTCCTGGTTGTGCAGACGCTGCTCGTGGCCGCCGGCCTCTCCCAAATACAGTCCGTCATACCCCTGCTCCTCAGTGTGCGCCTTGATCAGTCGACGACGGTGATCAGCAGCTTCTTCATCGTCAACTCTCTAGGGATCGTACTGATTCAACCGCTGGTTGTCCGCCTCGGCAGGCACCTATCTGATGGTTACCTGCTTTCCTTTGCCGGAGGACTCTGGGCTCTGGCTTTCGTGGTGGGGATGGGGTCGTCGTTCCGCGGAGCCCTGGGGACAACCGCGATCTTCGCTTTCTGCGTTATATTCACTGTCGGCGAATGTTTCTACGGGGCAAGTTATCAGCCGTTGTTGATCAAGGTCGCTCCGGACGATCGACTTGGCCAGTACAGCGGTATTTCCTCATCCCTGTACGGCGCCGCCAACTACAGTGCTCCTCCACTGGGAATACTTCTCGTAAACTCCAATTGGCCGAACTCGATCTGGTTCGTCTGTGCGGCGTCGGGGGCGGTGGCAGCGATGTGCTGCCGCCCAATTTCACGCACGCTGCGGCCAGAGGCCAGTCACGTTTCTTAGCGATCGGGGTCGTTGGCAATGCCGCTTCAATAATCCAACATCGCAAAATTCGCGGCCAGCCGCCCTGGTGCGCTCAACGGTTGTTTCTCGCTGTGTCTCGGCCGCAGCCCGGCAGCGCCCCAACCACCGACTCAGGTGCGCCACAACGCGAGGGCTGGGTCCGGCCGCCGCCCGACAGGGCGACTTCATCCAGCCGCGTGATTCTGAATGCGCTTGCGTGATTACTGACATGTGCACGCGATATCTCTGAAATGTCGTGAGGGAAGCTCCTCTTCCAGGACTCCCGGTAGATCGAAAGCTCCGTTCCAGTCTCTCATGCCGCCTGCGTGGCGCCGATTCATGTGAAGGAACGCAAACGCATGCCCATAAATTGGCTCGACCTCAAACCGACGCTGCAAGGGCTCCGCCGACCGCTCGACAAGGACCGCGGTGTCTACCAGCAGATCACGGAGGCTGCCACACGTCATTCGACCGAACTCGCCGTGATACACGGCGATGTCGCGGTGACCTATCAGGAACTCATGGGTCGCGTCCTGGAGTTACGGCACCACTTCCAGACACTCGACCTCCCGCCGAACTCCGCGATCGTCGTCCAGCTCCCGCGCGGCACCGAGTACATCGTCACAGTGCTCGCCACTCTGGCGCACGACTGCCACTTCGTGCCGGTCGCGGAGGGCGAGCCCGAGGAGCGGGTCGCGGAGATCGTCGGCCGAGTGCACGCCGTGGCCCGCGTGAGGCTCTCGCCCTTGGGGCAGCCCGTCGTCTCGCGCCTCAGCGGCGCGGGCTCGTTGCAGCGAGAAGCGCCCGGGCTCGCCTACATACTGCACACGTCGGGAAGCACCGGTCGGCCGAAGGGGGCGGCGCTCTCGACGGCAGCGCTCGCCAACCTCCTCAGCTGGTACGGCGATCAATTGTCACTCACTCCCGACGCCCGCTTCGCACAGCTGTCGCGCCCGTCCTTCGACTTCTCCATCCCCGAGATCTTCCTGCCGCTCGTGCACGGCGCTCGGATGATCATTCCTCCGCGTCCCATCGACAGCGGCCTGATCCCGGTCACGGAATACCTGATCGAGCAAGGCGTGACGACGCTTCAACTCGTCCCCACGCTGCTGCGGCCGTTCGTGAATCTTCTGGATGCCGTTCCGCCCATGGCAAACCGCCTGGAGTCCGTCTCGACCATCGTCTGCAACGGCGAGGCCCTTCCTGATCCGCTCCGGCGGGACGTGTCGCGGGTGCTCCCGACTGCGACCCTCGTCAACTCCTATGGGCCCACCGAGGCTTGTGTCGCGGTCACCTGGCATCGGTGTTCCAAGCAGCAGGAGACCCTGCCGAGCATCATCGGCGCCCCCATGCCCAACGTGGACCTGTACGTCATGTCCGCAGACCTCGAGCCGGTCCCCGCCGGAGGCATCGGCGAACTGTGGATCGGAGGCGTCCAGGTCGCGGACGGTTACACAGGCGCCCCGGCCGAGACACAGCGTTCGTTCCTCGCGCGCCCGGGTCACCAAGGTGAGTCGCAGACCGCGGGCCTCGTCTATCGCACCGGTGACCTGGTACGCGTGCTGGGCGACGGAGATCTGGAGTTCATCGGGCGCCGTGATCGCCAGGTGCAACTGAGGGGCGTACGGGTCGAGATCGGCGAGATCGAGGCCGCGGTCAAGGGAACGGGTCTGTGCGACGAGTGCCGGGTCATCGCGGTCCCCGGACCGGTCGATTCGACCGCGGACGCACTGGAATGCTTCGTGACACCCTCCACGGTCGACACCGTCGAGCTGGAGCGGCAGGTTCGCTCCCGTCTCCCGAAGGACCGATGGCTTCGCCGCTTCCATGCTCTGGCTACTCTGCCCGCAACCGCGAACGGAAAGGCCGACGAAGCAGCACTGCTGGCTTTGGCGCAGCACCCGGGGCCGGGAGCCGATCCCGCTGCCCTCGCTCAGAATCTCGGCACGCGAGGGGCGCACGACACGCCTGGGTCCGCATCTGCGGAAGAAGTGCTCCGGGGGACTCTCGCAGGGCTGATCGGCCGCCTGCCGGCCGCGGAAGAGACCCTGGAGAACATCGGCCTCGACTCGCTGGGGTACCTCGAGCTGCAGGTCGCCACGGCTGACCGTGGCTACGTCCTACCCGAGGATCTCTGTTCCAAGGGGACGAGCACGCTCGGTGGGGTCGCCGCCGGCATGACTGAGCGGACGGCTGGATCTCCCGGAACCGTGGGCCGCACCGGAGCCGATCTCGTGGCATTCAGAGACGAGTTGAGGCGAGTCTTCGACCAGGCATGCGAAGGCGATACCGAATTCGTCGTCGTACAGAGTTCGCTGCCGGACTTCAAGAACGTCTCCCCGCACGATGCCCTCTCCATGCTGCTGTCCGAGATCGACCGCGTATCCGAGCGGATTACCGTCGCCCTGCCCGCCTACACCCTTTCCTTCATCGGTACCGGGACGGTGGATCTCACGCGTGCCCCCTCCGAATCGGGCATGGCTGCTACCCATGTGACGAAAGCCATCGGGGGCCACCGCACTCGGCATCCGGTGTATTCGTTCGTGGTCGTCGGCCCTGACGCCAAACTGTTCGCGGACATCGACTGGAGCGAGCGGTCACCCTTCGGGGATGACTCGATCTTCGGATGGTTCTCGTCGAGACGTACGACGTACGTCCTCCTCGGCACACGCGCCTACGTTCAGGTGCACAGGTCCGAGTATCTGGCCGAGGTGCCGTACATGTCACACGTGTACGTGGAGGGCACTATCACGGACGCCGTCGGCACGAGGAAGGGCGGTGCCAACGTCTATGCGAGGGATGTTCCGGAAAGCCGCGAGGCACAGCTCTTCGGGGTGAACACGGACAGCATCTTCGAGCTGGGCGGGCGCGCGGTGACCACACGAAATCTGGGGATGTGCGAGGCCGCTGTGATCGATGCGCGGGCATTCGAGGAGGTCGTCGTACCTGTGCTCCGGAGCGAACCGTATGCGCTGCTCCATCCGGAACTACAGGAACCCGCCCGGGCACTGGTCAAGAAGCGCGCACTCGACGAGGGACGCGGCCGACAGGCCGGCCGCCGCAAGGACAAGACCGAGGAGGAAGTGTGAATTCGACGTTTGCTGGGGAATTCGATGTGCTGAACGGGGCGCCGTACGGGGTCGTCGACGCGTGCGTGTCCGGCAGCCTCCTTGAGGGCAACCCGGCGGCGGTCGTGCAGCTGGACCGCGAACTGCCGGATGCGGCCCTGCTTCGCATCGCGCAGCTGCTGGACGAGCCTGTCACCGCGTTCGTGTCTGAGCGAGCCGACTCGAGTGGCTACGAACTCCGTTGGTTCACGCGGAACTGCGAGCTACGCATCTGCGGCCACGCCACACTGGCGGCCAGTGAATGGATGCTGGGGCGACTGGGGGACGGCCAGCCCGTGGAGTGGCACACCAAGGCGGGCGTCCTGACGGCCGATCGGGTCGATGGGAAGGTGCGGGTGAGTTTACCCGAGACGACGCTTCACTCCATGGACTCGGAGCTGACGCGGCAGCTGACGGCGGTCCTGGGGACGCAGACGAAGGAGTGTTACGTCGCAGGGGACGACTACCTCGCCGTGCTGGACGACGGCGAGAAGGTGATGGACTTCCAACCGGACGTAGCCGCCATCGAACGCCTGGAATGCCGTGGGGTGATCATGACCGCGGAGTACCCGTCGGCGGGCGGGAAGGAGGACCTGGACTACGACATCGTGTCCCGGATGTTCGCACCCAGAATCGCGCTACCCGAGGATGAGGTCTGTGTTTCGGCGCACCTGGCGTTGTATCCCTTTTGGGCGCAGAGGCTTGGGCGTCGGAAGCTGAAGGCCTTACAGCCCTCTCCTCGCGGTGGCGCGCTGGAACTCGAGTCCCACATTCCGGGGCGCGTTTCGGTCACCAGTGAATGCCGCGTGACCACGAGTGGAATGTGGAGTCCTGGAATCTAGACGGGTGTGCCTCTCGTCGGCCCCGGAGAGGGTTCGCGACCTCCGGGGCCGTTCGGCCGGCCGGGTCATGGCCAATTGGGGCGCACGCCAGAGCAGCCTCGGGACCTGTCTGGCCGGGGAGCCTTCTTACAGCGCCCGCAGCTGTCTGAGTCGTCCTGGGCCTCGGGGCAGGCCGACGATCGGTGGCTGCAACTCCCGGCTGAGGAGTTGCCCACCACGAGCTGGAAGAACTCATCGATACACATGGGCGTCAGGTGCTGTAGCAGTTGGCCCGGATGCTCTGGAGTGCGCCCGCGGCGCGAGGGGGAAGCCGTCTGCCAGCCCAGCACCAAAATCCCTGACACAGCGTCAAGCTGTAGGCTCCACCGCGTGCCATTCAGATACTTAGCGACCGATCCCGCCCCGATCCCTCTCGGCGCCAAGGTGGCGGTCATCGCCCCCGCCGGGCCTGTCCGCCCGGAGCGTCTTGAACGTGGCTGCGAACTACTCCGTGGGCTGGGCCTGGAGCCAGTACTGGGCCGACACCTCCTTGGACCGGTGCGTGGGTATCTGGCCGCCGGAGACGCACAGCGCGCCAGTGACCTGGAAGAGGCTTACACCGATCCGGACATCCGTGCCGTACTCTGCGCGCACGGCGGATACGGATCCGTGCGCCTGCTCGACATCCTCGACTGGGAGCGGCTTTCAAAGGTCGCTGCCGACAGTCCCCCGAAGCCGTTCGTGGGCTCCAGCGACATCACCGCCTTGCACCGGGCACTGGCACTACATCTGGGCGTGCGCACCTACTACGGCCCGGTCGTCGCCGGGCCGATTCTCGGCGAGCCGAAGCCGTGTCCGCAGACCGTCCGGAGCTTCGCCGACAGCCTGTTCTCTCCAGGCGCGCCCTCCGACCTGTCCGGCGGCACCTGCATCGTCCCCGGCAAGGCCGAGGGAATGACCACCGGTGGCACCCTCACCCTGATCTGTTCGCTCGCAGGGGCCCCCGAGTTCCGGTCGGCCGCGGGCAAGATCGTCCTGTTCGAGGACGTGAAGGAGAGTCCCTATCGGATCGACCGGATGCTCACGCAGCTTGTCCGAGGCGGCTGGTTGGACCAGGCCCGAGGGATCGCCTGCGGCTCGTGGGAGGATTGCCGACCCGCCGAGCAGGTCGTCGAGATCCTGTTCGACCGTCTGGGAGGGCTGGGCATCCCCATCGTCACCGGCTTGCCGTTCGGCCATGGCCCAACGCAGTTGACCGTGCCGTTGGGCGCACACGCTGAACTTGATGCCACATCCGGCGTGTTGAGGTTCGGCCCTTACTGAGCTTGCCGGGTGCTGCCGGATGATGGGTCAGGTCGAGTCCGGGCTCGGTCTGACAACCGTCGATCAAGTGGGGACGGAGCTGAATGTGCCGCAAGCCGCGACGAAGGATGCACTCAAGGAGGTCATCAGCGCTGAAGGCGGTGTTGGCCAGCGGGCCGCGCCGCAATATCAACCAGATGCGTTCGACCGGCTTCAGGTCCGTTGAGTAGAAGGGCAGTTGGATGAGAATGAGCCGGTCGTGCTCGTCGGCGTACTCCCGCCTCCCGACTACATCAGCCGGGGTCGGGTCGATGTGGTGGAGCCGCCTGTGGTTGCGGCCATGCGCGGGCGGCACCCGCCGCAACCGCGCGGACGTCGCCCGGCTCTCGGCCTGGGACGGAGCGCGCCGTGGTGAGGGGCGCGCGCAAGCAAGAGCAAGGGGCAAGGGCGTCCGAGGAGAACCTCGGCAGGGTCTGCGCGAGGGCCGGATCCTGCACCCCGGTGATGAGGGCGTCCAGGTGATCGTTCGTCACCACTACCTCGGATGCCCTCACCGTGCTGCCGCCCTCACCATCAGCAGTCATCACCGCTCCTGTGGGCAGCAGTGCCCGCCGCCATGCGGCGGGCGAGCCGATGACTACGAATCCCAGTCGAGGCGGCCGTTGACCACTGGCGGCGGGCCGCAGCCGTCGAGGCCGGGCCATCCCTGCCCTGCCTCGAAAGCGTCAGCCACGGTGGTCAGGTAGGCGGCCAGCGTCGGCCCGCCGGACTCGGGGGCTCCGCCCAGGAAGAAGTAGTGGCCGAGCTGCCCGTACGTGTCCGAACCGGGCGTCAGGTCGACGAATTCGCCAGAAACCCCGTCGTCGCCAGTACTGAGCAGCGGCAGATACTTCACGCGCTCTTCCAGCCCCACATCCTCGTGATCGAAGAAGTAACGGGTCTCAAGCGGATAGATGCCGACCCCGCCGGGCAGCGGGTAGCAGCACGGGGCGAGAGGGTCCCACCGCTCCCACTCCTCGCGGTCCTCCTCGCCCCTCACCGGCCCCAGGCTGACGGGCGTCTTGTCGAACTCGTCTTCTGAGCCGGTGCCGTTGCGCAGCAGGTAGAAGGCGCGCACATCGGCGGGCAGGGCGGCGCCGAGCTGCTCCTCGTGGGCGCGAACCTGTTCCTCGGTGCAGGGCGGAGGCAGGGCGGCGTAGGTGCGGGGTGCGTGCTGCTTGAGCCACAGCTCGATCCGGGCCCAGGCGGCGCGGGTCTGCCCGGCTCGTATCTCATCGTGTTCGGTCATGGTCTGGACCTTAACCACGGGGTACGACAACAGATGCTGCACACGAGGGAGCGTGGTGCCCGTCAGCGAAGGACCAGCTCGACCTGGAACAACTGGTGCGCCGGCGGGTTCGTTCCGCTGACCCGTGCGGGAGTTGAGGCTGTTCATGCAGGTCGGAGGCGCGGGCAGACGCTTCACTCGATCGTGGGGGGCCTGACGATTACTCGCAGATTCCAGGAGTTCTCTCCGCAATTTGCTTCCTTGCGACGGCTTCCGGGACTCGTCGTTTCTCCCTCATCACGGGCGGCGACGTAGCTGTGAAGGACCGTCCTGGGCGAGCAAGTGCAGCCGGAGCCGGGCGCTCCAGCGAGAGACCGCGGCGACCGCATCCGTGGAAGCCGAGCGGGCGCTCCTCCAGGACTCCCTCGCCGAGTACGTACGGGCCCGAGACGTCGCGGGCCTGGCACCACGGGCGCTGGAGTCGTTGATCCAGCCGGTGCTGGAGATCTGCTCGTACTACGACGTCATGCCGTGGCACCTGGCCGCGGCAACTGGACAAATACTTCGCGGGCCCAGGCAAGCGGCCGCGGCACACGACCGTCCGGTCGAAGATCAACCGAATCGACCCTTACTACGCCTTCCTTGAACAGCGGTACGCCGACGAGATCCACCGCCGGTTTGGCGCGGAGGTCCAGTCCCCCGTCGACTCGTTCAACCGGCCGGTCCACCGCGGGGACTTCGGGCTTCGAATCCCGCCGTCGGCCCGGGCGACGAAGGAGTTCTTCTGGTCGCCCGTGAAGTGGGCGAACCCAGGCACCCACACCGAGACGGCCGCCGTCCTCGTCACGGCGGGGGCAACCCTGTGATCCGCGTACCGGTCGAGCTTCCGCACCCCGGAGCCTTGGCGCCCAGCGCGCGCCCCCGCGCCTCGGTTTCCCCTCTTGGGTTCCCTCCGCGCAGAAGCTCGTGCGGGACCTGCCCGCTACCGTGAGACGTGTAGGTTCGCGTGCGACAGGGGGACGGACATGCCCGAGAGGACCACCGTTCAAGTTCCTTGCCCTGGCGGCGAGGAAAGATACGTCATGCTCACCAACGAGTTCACTACGGTCGGCGGCGTGGGGAATCCGACCAACACCGGCGACAACTACCTGATGCTGGTGCCCTGGGACCGGAACGGCCGGATGACCCAGGGCCGCGAGGTGATCGACGTCGGACAGCACCTGGACTGGTACTACGCGCCGTCGGGCGCCGTCGCCATCTCCGTGCACTCCGGCTCCAGCTGCCGGGGGCGCGCCCAGCTGACGTACGACACACCCAACACCTGAACACGAGGCAGGGGCCGCCCTCCGCGCTTGCGTTCAACCCGGGTCGAGCGGCAAGAGTCGCGTTCCACCAGCCGCCGGGCACCGGAGGAGCCCGTCGTTCGCTGCCGCCGAACTGGCTGGGGGCGACCAGCGATCAGGGGGTTTGGGCTGCTCGGGACGTGCGGGACGTGCGCGAGCCGGGGAGCGGTGAACGACCAGGCTATGTGCCCTCGGTGCGCCTGGCGTGGATCCGAGTGTCCTCGGGCCGGGACGGACGGCTGGAGCGAGACTCCGTGCCGCCGCTGCGCCTGGACCGTGCGGTGACACGGGCGGCCGTATGCGCCCCCCTGTCTGCTGACAGTCCGCCTTGGAGAGGACGACCCCTGGGTCTGAGGCAAGCTCCACGACGCACTTCCTGCCCCCGGCCGGCCGCGTCAGCTCGCCCTGGACATCGACGGGGCCGCCTGCCCGAGGCGAGGCCGCCGCGCATGCCCCAGGCCAAGCCCGGGCGGCGCGCGGCCATCCCCCCCGTGGTTACGGGCTCGGCTCCCCCAGCAGGTCCACGACGACACCCGGATCTGCCCGCCCCAGGTCCCCGGGCGACTCGGGCTCTCCCCCACCCCGGCCCGCCAGTCCGCCCGCACCCACGCGGCCCGCATCCGCGACCGCCACATCCCGGCTTCGAGGCCGTCTCCGCGCAGCCGCAGCAGATGGCCGACGAGCACCGGGTACGCGCCTGGGAAGCTGGCTACGGGTATCGGCGCGGAGGCAGCGCACGATATTTGGTGTGCACAGAGGGCTGGGTTGTCGTATCGTGCATGGGTTCCTGCGCCGGAACTTGTCGGCGGCGGTGATCAGGCTTCCTGTTCCTACTGTGTTGATCTTGAGGTGACTTCGTATTCCCCAGGCCATGTAGCGGTCCGCATTACCCCCACGTGCCTAGTCTTCGCACGTGTCCGGGGGCGGACGTCGCGCTGGCCTGAGTTGCGTCACCCTCCCCCGCAGTTCTCTGTCTTTCCCGGGTGCAGCTCTGCCGTCTGCCCCGGGTTTCGTGTTTTCCGGCCCCGGTGCGGCTGTCGGCAGGGCTCCCCGATTCCTTTGGATCAGGAGTTTCCCGTCGTGTCTTCCTCCGCGCTCGACAACGAGCCGCAGCACACCACCCAGCCCCCGACCCGCCCCTCACCTGGACTGTCGAAGATGGGCCTGGCGGCCTGGGTCGCCCTCTTGGTGCTGCTGGGCGCCGAACTGATGGACATGATCGACCAGTCGGTCGTCCTGACCGCCCTGCCCGCGATCCAGGAGTCGACCGGCGCCGGACCAGACGCGTTGCAGTGGCTGACCACCGGCTATTCACTGCCCGTCGCCGTCGGGCTGATCACCGGCGGGCGCCTGGGCGACCGCTACGGCAGGCGCAGGATCCTCCTCATCGGCACCGCCGTGTTCACCACGGCCTCGCTGTTGTGCGGGCTTGCCGCCGGGCCGGGCGTGCTGATCGGCGCCCGCGCCCTCCAGGGCGTGGGAGTGGCCATCATGGTCCCGCAGATCCTGGCGACCCTCCATGTCACCTTCGAGGGGCAGAACCGCAGCAAAGTGTTCGGTCTGTACGGGGCCGTCATGTCGCTCGCCAATGTCCTGGGTCCGGTGATGGGCGGTCTGCTGACCGAGGCGGACCTGTTCGGGCTGTCCTGGCGGCCGATCTTCCTGGTCAACGTGCCCGTCGGCCTCGCTGTGATCCTGCTGGGACGTCGGTTCATCCCCGAGTCGACCGTGAAGAAGGCAGACCGGCCCGACCTGACCGGCATGCTGCTGTCCGCGCTGGCCATCGTCCTGATCGTCTTCCCGCTCACCGAAGGGCACCTCCATCACTGGCCCCGGTGGTGCTTCGGCATGCTCGCCGCGGGCCTCCTCGTCTTCGGTGTCTTCCTGCGCCAACAGCAGCGCAAGCAGGGCAACGCACCCCTCGTGGCCCTGTGCCTCTTCCGGAGCCGGCAGTTCTCCGGCGGCATGGCCGCGCAGCTGATGCACGGCCTGCTGTGCGGGCTGTTCTTCATGACCTGGACGCTCTACCTCCAGCGCGGACTGGGCATGAGCCCCTTCCACGCGGCCCTGGCCTTCGTACTGCTGTCCCTCGGAGAGCTGGCCGGTGCCACGGTCACGGCGAAGAGCGCCGGGCGCTTCGCCCGCCGCCTGCCGCAGACCGGAGCCCTCATCACACTCGCCTCGACGGCCGCCTACGGGCTCCAGATCGGCGCAGGCAAGGAGGGCCTGACTCTGCTCGGGATGACCGCTCCGGTGGTACTGATCGGCTTCGGCCTCGGCATGGTCGGCGGCCCGCTCGCCGACATGTCGCTGGCCAGGGTCCCGCACGAGGACGCCGGGTCCGCCTCGGGCCTGTTCAATACCGTCATGCACCTGGGCATCGCCCTCGGGACCGCGCTGACCGCCTTGGTGTTCTTCGCCACCACCGGCGGCTCATCCGACGCCGGACTCAACCGCGACGCGTTCATCACCGTGCTGTGGTGGGTCGGCAGCCTCCTCGCCCTGATGTGGGCCCTGCTGTTCTGCCTGCCCAAGAGAGCAAACAGCCAGGCTGGCTGAGTCACCTTCGACGGCTGCGGTACCCAGCTCGGGCGCCGCAGCCCCTCGGCCGAGACGTAGGCATCGTCCAGGGGCCGTTCTCAAGCGAAGCCGGCCGGAGGGAACCCACGGCAGACTTGACGCTGAACCGGCACAGCTGCGACTGGTTCCCCGAGAGAGTCCTCCGAGATTCGGCGAACCCGTCGGATTCCCGTCGCCGTCCAGAGCATGACCCACGCAGGCACCCGGGAGGGCCACCTCGTCACCATGCGCCGTCGTCCCACCGCGGAGCACAGCGGAATCGCTGTGCGGTGCGCGATGGGGAGCGTCTAGAGTCAGCGCGGTTACAGGGGAGGGGACTTTCACAGGTGAGAAACGCAAGAGGGATGGCCGCCGGCATGGCCGTCGGCGTCGCTGTGCTCATGATGGCGGGCTGCGCGTCGAAGGCACAGTCCACCCAGGGCAAGAGCACAGGCACCTTCCGGCCCAAGATGTACGGGGGTGCTGGGGAGCTGCCGGAGAAACTGGCCGCGGACGGCACGACGATCGTGGTGGGCGATCCGGCCGCGGCGACCACGGTCCAGTTGTACGTGGACCCGCGCTGCCCGGTCGTCGAGCAGTTCGAGGCCATCGGTGCCCCGTCGCTGCGCGAGACGACCCTGCGCCGCGAGACCAAGACCGCCTACACCCTCGCTTCCTTCCGGGACGACCGCGCGGGAGGCGACGGCTCCAAGAGGGCCGTCAACGCCCTGCGTGCGGCGCTGGAGGAGGGCAAGTTCACCGAATACCACACCGTGCTCTTCGCGAACATGACCAGAACCGAACTCACCGGCGGCTACACCACCTCCTCCCTGCTGAAACTGGCCGGGCAGGTCAAGGGACTGCGCAGCACGCGCTTCGACACGGCCGTGAAAACGATGAAGTACCAGGACTTCGTCACCGCATCGGAAAAGGCATACGAGGCAGCCGGCGGCGACGACCCACGCGGCCCCGGCACCCCCACCGTCGCCATCAACGGCACGCAGATCAGCGACGAATGGAAAGGCCTGATCTACGAGAAGAAGACGTTCCGGCAGCTGCTGGACGCCTTCCGCGACTAGGTAGTTTCGTTTGATCCACCGGTCGTTGATCTGGGTGTGCCGTTAACAGAGGCGCAGGGGGCGCGGATCGAGCCGTTGCTCTTTCACCTGCCGGAGAAGTACGGCAACAGGCAAGGCCTCTCCAACCGGCTGCGCATGTAGGCCGTCGATGGCACCTGGGAGCGGGTGTCACCGCGCTGATGGCCCAGGCTGACGCCGGTGAGGACCTGGCCTGGGCGGCGTCGGTGGACTCCACTGGGTGCTGCGGGCTCACCAGCGGCCGGGGCCCGCGAAAGGGCCCGTCAGGTGGACCGGCCGAACACGCCGTCGGCCGGCCCCCGCGGCGGGGCCGCCGCCCAAGATCCACCTCGCGGCCGATGCCCGCTACCGGCCTCTGGCGTTCGTTCTCACCGCCGACCAGGCCAGCGATGCACCGGCTCTCCCCGACCTCACAGCCCGTCCGCGCAATCCCCGGCGGCGTGCTCGACCGCGCACCAGCCCGGCCCTGGCCCTGGCCCTGGCCGACAAGCCGTATTCATCCCGAGCGATCCGTGACCACCAGCGCAAGCGTGGCATCCGGGCGGTGATCCCGGCCCCGGCAGCCCAGCGTGACCACCGGCTGCGACGAGCCGGCCAGGGCGGCAGGCCTCGGCCTTCGACCGCGAGGCCTACAAGCAGCGCAACACCGCTGAGCGGTACATCGACCGCCACAAACCACGGCGCGGAATCGCCACCCGCCACGAGCAGACGGAGGCCACCTACCTGGCCGGACCGCACATCGCCGACATCTTCCTGTGGTCCGGCCCGCCGCTCCGAAGAGAAGTCCCTGAGGTCTGTCCGACGGGTCATGATCCGGAGCTGCCCCAACGTTTCACTCCTTGATCAGAAAGTCCTCCAGAGACTTGCCCTGCTCACTGATCGCCTTCCTGAGGACCGCGGGTGTACGCCCCTGCCCCGTCCATGTCCACGCCTCACCACTCTCGTCGGTGAACTGGTACCGAGCAGCCAAAGGCCGACTGATGCGCTTGGCACCCGACATCGCACTGAGCAGCTCATCGGAGTCGATGCCGTCCGCCAGCAACATCTCGCGGTACTGCTGGAGCTTCCTGTTCCTCTCGTCAGCCTCCACCTGCTCCGGGTACGCCTCCCGCTGACGCTCCTCAACAATCACTTCCAGCTTGGCCAGCATGTCCTCCAAGGTCTCCAAGGAGACCTCACGCGCCTGATCCCGCAGCGTGCGGATGTTGCTGAGTACCTTGAGCCCATCGGACACGGATACCCCTCCACCGATTCGGCCTGCCCGGCTCCTGTCGACCATCAAGGGCAGCCGATCGAGTGCCCGGGGCACACCGCGACAAACAGACCACCAAGTCCCTTCGCCCGCGGCGGGCCACCTCTCCCACACCACCCCGGCAGGATCCATCAGACAGGCCCTAGCTCAGACCCACGAGGCGAAGACCCACTGATGCCCGATCGTGATCCACAGGCGCACAACCCCGTATGAACCCCGGATGTCTGAAAGGCGCCGGAGGAGGGCTCTCCGGCGCCTTTCGGTACGGACATACGGAGATCGGAGTTCAGGTGGGCAAGAACGTCTGGAGAGCTGGCGTGGCCGGTGGCGCGGCGGCGGTGTTCACGGGCCTGGCCGCGGTGCCGGCCGGGGCGGCCGAGGGCGGAGCCTCCTTCACCCGCGTCCAGGTGAACGGCGGCAAGCCGATCGTGATCGGGGTGTCCGAGGCCGCGGTGCCCGCCTCCTTCCGGATGACGACCACCCGCAAGTGGAAGTGGTCGGCGGTGTTCCTGTACCGCGGCAACACGGAGGACCGACTGTGGCACGCCATCGAAACGAGTGACTGCCACGAGGTGAGCGCGGGTGTCTGCGACTTCAACGAGAGGATGTACTTCGACCCCACTGAGTGGGACATGCGCAACAGCGAGGCCGGGGCCTGGAAGGTCGCAGCCGAGGTGTCCTTCAAGGGCGGCGGCGCTGACACGGACGACAAGGGCCTGACCGTCTACGTCAAGCGCAAGTCCCGCCTGAGTGTGAACGCCGCACCCGAGCCGGTGTCCAAGGGCAAGCCCATCACCGTGACCGGCAAGGTGACGCGGGCCAACTGGGAGACGAAGAAGTACGCTTCCTACGGAAGCCGTCTGGTGAGCCTGCAGTTCAAGCCCAGCGGGGCCACCTCCTACACCACGGTGAAGAAGGTGCACGCCAACGGCTCGGGTGCTCTCAGAACGACCGTGAAGGCATCCCAGACGGGCGCGTGGCGCTGGGCCTACTACGGCAACACCACCACCGGCCCTTCGACTTCGGCCCCGGACAACGTCGTGGTGCGATGAGAAGCCGCCCTGATCCTTCTGAGGTGAGTACGTACTGGTCCTTCGTGTGACCGGGGGCCCCGGGCGGCTTCGGGCATGGCTTATGGGGGGCTCTCGCGTCGTGCAGGGGCCGGAGGAGCCGCGCGGAGATGGTAGTGCGGGGGCTTCGCGGCGCGGCACACTCGGGACATGGCCGACATCGAGGTCGATGACCACACCGTGCACACCTTCGAGGACCTGGCGCGGGACGCGGGGCTGTCCGGCCCGGAGTTTCTGGCGAAGGCAGCGCAGGAGAAGGAGCGCGCGCGTGCCCCGGAGGCCGGGGCCGCGGCGTTTCGCCGGGTGACCAGCGACCCGGCCACGGTCGTTGGCCTTCGCCGCCGAGTTCAGGGATCCGACCTCGGCGCCGCGCGGCACGAAGGCGGCCTGAGTGCCCGGTGAGTACCTGATCGATCATGGGTAACGCTTGAGCACCAGACGGAAATCCTGCTGGACGACTTGAGCGTCAACGACTTCTCGGTGCCCCGCCCCAAGGTCGATCCGCCCCGGCACGACAAGGGCTCCGGCGCGTGGTGGCGGGCCGCGGTGCTGCTGGAGGAGCGCGTGCCGCTGCGCCCGCGGCCCTCCCCCAACGAACTGTTCGCCTACGGCCTGGCCATCGCCTACCTGGAGCTGTCCGGGTACCAGGCGCACACCAAGTACGAGCAGTGGCGAGATCTGATCAGCGGCATCCGGCTGCTGCACCTGGCCGCCTTCCAAATCGCCGGCCGGCTGCCCGCGCTGCGGGCGACGTAAGTCTCCAGCACGGGCCCCAGGGCTCAGACGGGCAGGCCCGCCGCTGCGACGAGCGCGGGCACGCCGGGCGCGCCACTGCCCGGCGCCTATGCGGGTGCAGGGCCGCTCGCGTACCTCTGCGGGGGCGATGCGGACGGCGTGGAGGAATGCGCCCACGGCCTGTTCGGGACAAGCGGGCCGGTGCTGGGCCAGTCCGTCCCGGTGGGCCGCGACACCGGAAGCGAGGGCGAGCGCCCAGCCTTGGGGTCGGTATGTGTCTCGTGAGCGCACCGGGCTCATCCCGAGTCCAGCAAGGCCAGAGGGTCAGGTGGATGCGCGTATCGGTCCCCGGCCCTCCGCGCGCCGGTACCCCGACGGGCTGCTGCCCGGCCTGCGGACGGATCAGGGCAAACCATGAAGTACCAGGTCTCCGCCCGCCGTTCAGGAGTACCGTCGCTTCATGGACGACGCACGCCAGGAGTCCCCCGCGAAGCCGCGTCCCGACTACCCGCCCAAGGCCCCTCCCCCGCCGAAGAAATCCCCCTCGCAGCCCCCTCCCGACCCACCGACGCCGCCGCACAAGCGGGCTGGCGCGCCGCCTGCCCGCCGTCGCCCGGCGGCGCTCATCGCGAACCGGCGCGCCGCCAACTGGGCGCTGGAATCCGCTCCCTGGTCGCAGGCCAAGGCCGCGGCCAAGGTCGTCGGACAGCTGCGCTCCTGGGGACACCTCACCAGCGCCGCGCAGCGCGAGCAGTACGCCGCGGTGACCCGTCTCCTGGCGAAGACCGCACTCGGTGACGGCAGCCGGCGCATCACCGTCCACGTGGCCGACCAGGACGGCGCCGCACCCATCATGGTGCTCTCCCACCAGGACGGGCCCGGCCAGGAAGATGAGGCGCTCCTGGAGGAGGTCACCGGGCTCAGGGCGCTGTCCTGCGGCGCCGATACCGAACGCGACGAACCGGGGAACCGCCGCTGGGCCCTGCTGGAAGTGTGACCCGACCCGACCCGACAAGCGAGCCGTGACCGTGACGATGTTCTGGACCTGACGAGAGAGCTTCCGGGGCCGGGCTTTCTTCGGGGGCGGTCCGATGCTGCCGACTCCACCGGGCGGAACGGTTTGTTCCCGCCGAGGGCTGAACTATGATCCACGCGACCACCGAAATGATCATGGGGGAACCTGATGTTTCTGCTGTCCAAGCGCACCGTCGTCGCCGGCGCGGCCCTGGCCTCCGCCCTCGTCATGGGCGTCACCACGTCGGCCAGCGCGGCCACCGTCCCCTTCCACCAGTACTCCGGTACGGGCAAGGCCGAGATCGGCGGAACCTACAAGTACTGGAAGTCCGGAACCGCCACCGACGGACGGACCCTGTACGACGGCTCGTTCTCCGGAGCCACCGCCAAGGACCGCATGAGCGGTGACGGCTATGAGGCTGTCCTGGCCCTGAAGTACGACTCGTACGAGAACGGCGCCTGGCGCACGGTGAAGAACAAGGTCGCTGTCGTCAACGGCACCAAGTCCTGGACGTTCAAGAACAAGGACAACGTCTACGCCTACGCCTGCGACCGCAAGGTCGGCAAGGTCAAGCTCGAGAACTGCAAGCGGGCCTGGTAAAGCAGGTCAGCCGCAGCAGCAGGCCCCGCCCCGGCCCACGGTGCCGGGGCGCCCTGCCCCTGCTGCCTGACTCCAGCGGGAGTCGCCCAGCTCTCCTACGGACGCGGCGAAGCCTCGGCAGGCCGGCGCGAGTGGGTGCTCCGAGCGGCGGGTAGATATCCACGGTCAGCGGGATGGCGAGGGCAGAGGATGGGCGATGGCCGCTGCCGGGAGCAGGGTGTCGTTCGGCCGGGTGCCGGGGGCGTGGCCTCTTGTGGGGCATGCGGTGCCGCTGCTGCACTCCCCTTTGCGGTTCATCAAGACGCTCCCGGCGTACGGGGACCTGGTGGAGATCAAGGCCGGCCCCTTCCCCGTCCTGGTGGTGTGTGAGCCGGAGCTGACACATGAGTTGCTCGTACGAGATCACCACTTCGACAAGGGCGGGCCGATTTTCGAGCGGGCCCGCGAAGTGGTCGGCGACAGTCTGATCACCTGCCCGCACACCAGGCACCGGCGTCAGCGCAGGCTCACCCAGCAGGTGTTCCAGGCGTCCCGCATGTCCGCGTACGGGCAGGTGATGACGCTGCATGCGGATGAGGCCCTGTCCGGCTGGCGGCACGGGCAGAAGGTCAACGTCACCGACGCGATGATGGACCTGAACGCGCGGATCACCGCTGCGGCCATGTTCGGCGGCAGTCTTGCCCCTGAGGTGTTCCGTCAGGTGGTGGCCGACCTGCACACGGTGTTCAACGGCATGTACTGGCGGGCGTTCACTCCGCCTGGTGTGTCGTGGGTGCTGGCACCGTTCAACCGGCGTTACGACGCGGCGCGTGGGCGGCTGTACGGGGCGGTGGAGGGCATCATCGCCGAGCACCGCCGACGCGGGAAGGACCAGGGCGATCTGCTGTCGATGCTGATGGCGGCACGGGACGAGACCGGCGAGCACACGCACGAGGGTGACCGGTTCAGCGACAGTGAGATCGCCGATCAGGTGGTGGCGTTCTTCGTGGCCGGAGCGGAGACCACCGGCGCGACCCTGGCCTGGGCCCTGCACGCGCTGACGAGACATCCGGAAATCGAACGCGGGCTGCACGAAGAAGCCGATGCGGTACTCGACGGCCGGGCTGCGACCTTCACCGACCTGGCCGGCCTTCCGGTGACACAACGGGTGTTGCAGGAGACGCTGCGGTTCTACAGCCCGGTGTGGATGCTCACCCGCACCGTGACCGAGGACACCGAACTGGGGGGCCATCCCGTCAAGGCGGGGTCGGCCGTCATGTACTGCCACTACCTCATCCACCACCGGCGGGACCTGTACCGGGAGCCGTACCGGTTCGACCCGGACCGGTGGGCCGAGGAAGCGCCACCGGTCAAGCGCAGCGCGGTCATCCCGTTCGGGGCCGGACCGCACAAGTGCATCGGGGACAAGTTCGCGATGCAGGCGATGACGATCATCCTGGCCACGCTCGCGGGGCGGTGGAGGATGCAGCCGGTGCCGGGAAAGCGAGTGAGGCCGCGCGCTGTGGCCGTACTCAAGCCGGACGGGCTGGTGCTCCGGGCCCGGGCCCGCTGAGCGACCGGCAGGAAGGGGTGGCGGTGACGGCTTCAGGACTGCGGATCCCCTTCCGTCGGCGCATCGGCCCGGATCTGGAGCGGGCACGTGCACACGGCTTGGCGTGGGCCCGGAAGGTCGGGCTGGTGAACGGGGACCAGGCGGTGGCGTACTGGAAGGCCTGCGGGTGGGAGGAGCAGTCCAGCCTGTACTGGCCGTACGCGACCGGCGACGACGCCGATCTCGCGGTGGACGCGATCACCTTCTACTTCTTCTTCGACGACCAGTTCGACGTGGAGCTGGGTGAATATCCACGCGAGGTGGCACGCATCCAGAAGGACCTCGCGTCGATCACCTGGACGACGGGACAGACGCGGTCGACCGCGCCGGTCATGGTGGCGTTCGCCGACATCTGGCGCCGGTCGGTCCAGGGCATGTCCCGCACGTGGATCGAGCGGGCCGGGCGGCACTGGCGACAGTACTTCCACGGCCAGATCGGGGAGGCGGTCGCCCGCAAGCTGGGCACGCTGCACACGATGGAGAGCTATCTCGCGGTGCGCCGGTACACGGTGGGGGCGGAGACCTCCACCGACCTGATCGAGCGCCTCGCACACTTCGAGATCCCGGAGGACGCCACGGGGTGTCCGCACCTTCGGGTGATGCGGCAACTGTCCTCGGACATCCTCATGCACAGCAACGACCTGCACTCCTTCGCCAAGGAGGACGCGCACGGAGAGACCAACAACCTGATCACGGTCACGGCGCGGGAGCAGGGCATCAGCACGCGGTCGGCGCTGGCACGGGTGCGCGAGAACGGCAACGCGATGATCGACCGGTTCTGCGCCCTGGAGAAGGAACTGCCCAAGGTCATCGACGTCCTCGGCCAGGAGTACGAGGAACGGGTGCTGAAGTATGTCGACGGCCTGAAGGCCGGAATGTACGGATATGACGCCTGGGGCAACACCACCGCCCGCTATCTGGGGGATCTGCGGCCCGAGGTGGCCTTGTCGTACGTGGAAGACCTCACCAGCGACCGGTGAGCAGGGACGGGCCCGTCGTGCGTCCGACTTTGCTTCGTGGGCGCCGGCCGGATGGGCTGTGGGCGGGTCACGTATTTCCCCAGGCTTCGGGATCTGAGCGTCACGTAGTTCCCCCACCCCGGCGGCCACGAGTCAACCATGGGGGCGGTGACCGTGGGCGATCACGAGTCCCCATGGGGGCGGTGGCCGTGGGCAGTCCCCAGTCGGCAGCCGAAATCCGGTAGACGCGGCAGAGATACTGCCGTCATGGCGGTTACTCAGCAGCTCGCCCGCATCCCGTCGGGCTATCTCGCCGCGTGCCGCCAGGCACCGAAGGGGGCTACGGCGTGCGGGGGCGCATTGAGGAAGCCGAGGTCCAGAGCGGTGTCGCCGTACCGCTCTGGGCGTCCCTCAAGTGGCGCGCGTCCCCGAACTGCTCAGCCAGATCGACATGCCCCTTCTCCTCGACGCCCTGCCGGCCGACGACCGTGACGCCGGATCCTTGAACGGCCACGGGGCCGACCGCCTCACCGGCGGTCTGAGGGCGTACGTGCTGGAGCACTTCAACGCCTTGCGCGACTTCTACCTCGACGCAGCAAAGCGCCACCTGCTCATCGTGCTCTGGTGGGACTGACCCGTGACTCGCCCGGCGTTGCCATCATGAGTACCTGGGGATTACGTGACCGTCGGGCGGGGGGATTGCGTGACCGTCCACATGGGTCGCGCACGCGTGAGTGAAGGGTCATCCATGCGATCAGAGGCCGCGCCTCCTCCAAGTCTGCGCACGCCACAGGGGGCGCGGCGGCCGGGCTGAGGACGAGCCGGCCCTCGACGCGGAAACGGTTCACAGGTCGGCGGCGTCCAGCAGACGGAGCAGGGCCTTCTTGGTGCGGTGTCGGTGGCGTAGTGCGCGCAAGCGCTCGGTGAAGGCTTCGCTCGTGCCGTCGCGGTCTGCGAGCACGGACAGGTCCCCCAACAGCTGCACGGCGGCGGGGTAGTTGCGGCCCTTCTGGTACGAGATCATCTCGCTGATGCGACTCCAGGCACCCTCGGGGTCGTCTTGGATGGCAGCGAGGCGGCGCTGCCGGGCCGCGTGAGCCTGTTGACGTTCGGCCTCCTTGCGTTCGGCTTTCTCTTGCGCCTCGTGTGTGAGGCGCCCGGCGGCAACTGCGGGCACAGCGGCTCGCAGCTGGGCAACGGTACGGCCGGGCGCGAGAGGGGCCGCGCCCGGGTGGGCCAGGCGCAATTGTCGGCGCAGGTCAGTGATCGCGTAGGGATCGACGTCATGGAGGAGGCGCACCAGGGCGGCGTCCTTGTCCGCCTGCGGCAGCGTGGTGACCCAGGCCTCGTACGCGGCGCGAGTGAGGTCTGGGCCGGGGTGCGGGAGGGGCAAGGACGCTGCGGTGATCAGATCGGGGTCGATGCGCAGGAAGGCGACCAGGTCGGTGAGGGAGTCGGGGAGCGCAGCGAGGCCGACGGGAAGTGCGGGCTCGACGTCGTCGTCGTGCAGATCGCCGTTGTTGAGGCAGAGCAGCCAGGCCAGGTAGAGCAGACGCATGTCCCCGGCCGCGACGTCGAGACGCGCCTCGGCGATCGAGGGCAGCCATTCCTCCTCACGGCCGGTGTCGCCGTGGTCGTCGAAGCCAAAGAGGTCGTTGAAGTCCTCGTACTCCCCGTCCTCGTCATCGGAGACCAGCGTGATGAACACATGCTCGCCGACCTGGCAGGCGTCGGCTGACGCGCCGGTGCAGTACTGCTCGGCGACGTGCAGCGGAAGCTGGTCGGCGGGCCAGCGCAGGACGACCTTGCGACAGCCCCAGTTCGCGAAGTACAGGTGGGCGTCGTAGTACTTCTTCATGAGCTGGTCGCAGCTGCCCTTGAAGTCGCCCCACTGATAGCTGTTCACGAATGTGGTGCGGGTGAGCGTCGCGCGGGTGGTCAGCTTGCGGACCTCGGCGATCTGCTCGTCGGTCAGGGGCCGGTCGACGGCAAGGAACTGATAGTGCTGATACTCCGACATCGCGGCCTCCGGCCGGGGTTACGCTCCGCTGGTGTCCAGCCCCACGATAGGGCGACTCGGGAGGGAAGGTCCGGCAGCGAGGGCTCGCGCTACCAAGGGTCCGGACCGCGATCGCACGCATCACGGCGGCCGGGCGGTCGCGCTCAGCTCGGAGTGCCCTGCATGCCGAGCACCGCCTTGGCTGGCGGCTTGCGATCGCGCGTCGACGACACGGTGGTCGACGGCCGGCCGGAACCGCTATCCCGCGAACGAGGGCAACGCCTGGCCCAGTTCGTGCCACGGCGGGCGTGCCCGTCGACCACGAGGCGGGGCGGCGCGTCGCCGGGGTCCCACCAGTCGGCCTGCGTTCAGGGTGTGCCCGTCGACCACGACGTGGAGCGGCGCGCCGCCGGGGTCCCACCAGCCGGCCTGTGTTCTCCTCGCCCGCCACCCTGTCATCCCTCCCTCTGCTCTTCCGGTCCCAGGCATCGGCGGCTGATCTCTGCCTCGGCCTCGGGCCGCACTCGTGTCACCAGGTGGTTCACGTCGGCCTCGTGGTCGCCGAGCACTGCGCACTCGAAGCCGTCGTCCGCCGCCCTGTGCTCCTCGACCAACCGTACCGAGATCCCGGGGGGTGTCCGCTACCGCCTGTGGCGCAGCACATACCCACGCCCGTCCCCGCCGCCGGTTTCCACCGAGGGCGGGGTGAGCGGGAGCCTGGGCATGCCTGTGGTCGCCGCGATCCGCTCGTCCAGACACGGGCCGTACAGCGGGCCGTTGTTGAGCCGCCGATCCGCCCGGTGTCGGTCGCGGTCCCGGCACCTGGTCTCGGCCCGCCCGCAGTTCCTCCATGATCCTGACCTCGTATGCCTACTGCTTTCTGCCGCTCGCGGCTGCGCAGGATGTGCACGATGCCGCCACAACTGTCCTCCGCATGCTGCCACTACGCCACGCGCGGGGGCATCAGCGCGGGGACCACCTGTACGGGGCCCCCTGTGGGCGGCTCCTGCCCGGCTCCGGCGCAGGAGTCGGGCCACTGCACCCGCGCCGCCTGTCAGTCACAGCTCAGACGGTGGGCGCACCACCGTTGTGAGGGTGGTCCAGCCGGAGGACTTGTTCATCGGGTGTGACCATGATGCTGAACCGGGCCCGTACGGGCTGCCTCACGCGATCCACCGCAGGTGCGCTCGGACACTTGCTGGCACAGGTTGCGCTCGCCCCACCAGGTGTGTCCAGCCCAGGGTGCGCTGCTGGGAGCGGAGCATCATGAACGATGCCGTGCGTGTGAAGCGGCCCATCGCCTGGCCGTCGCCGGTGACGACGAGGCGGGCCAGCAGTCCGTGGCCGTAAGTGGGGTGCCAGGGCGCGACGATGACGCCGCTGGCCGGGTGTTGCGCACCCAGGCCTCTGGGAGGCGTTGGACCGCACAGGTGGCGTGCGCCCAGTCGAAGGGGGCGGCCGGCGCGTAGCCGTCGGGTCCGTCGGCGACGGCCAGGCGGAGGGGTAGCCGACGCGCGCGAGCACGTCGGCGGCACGCGCGGCGACGTCGTCGTCCACCTCGCCCGCAGGAAGCCCATAGGCCCAAGTCCCGCCGGAGCGGGCCACGGCCGTCCCGGGCCGACGCCGACCTCGTCGGGTAAAGCCTGTTGCGGAAGACCGGGTTCGGGCCCTCGGCAGCCTCGAGGACCGTCGGCAGCCCCTGGTTGAGCAGGCCAAGTCCCTTTCCGGCAAGCTCAGATCATGGTCCAGGGCAAGGTTGGGCATGTGAGCGATGGCGCGGACGGCGTGGTAGAGGCCGTTGCTGTCATGCCCCGGTGTCCGTCCTAGGGTGGTAAGCGGACCCGAGGACGGTGAAGGTCCGGTGTGGCAAAGGAAGTTGCTCACGAACCCGGCGCTGACAACCGCCGCAGGGGCCACCGCCCCGCTGACCCCCGGCCACCCCCGAGCCCGCCCCTGAGACACTTCAGGGGCATCCCCGATGCCGGGGTGGCCGGCCGGGTGGTGAGCTTGATCCATGCACCGACATCTGCGGTTCCCGACATCTCCGCGCGCCCTGTCCGCCCTTGCTGCCGCCGTGGGGCTGCTCTGCCTCGTGCCGGCACCTCCGGCTCTCGCTGACGAGTGCCGCCCGCCCCCGCGGCCGCACGCCCGGCTCCAGGCGGCCCTCGACCGGATCACCGGAGAAGGCACACCGGGCGTCGTGGCCCAGGTCAAGGACGCTCACGGCGTGTGGAGCGGCCGGGCCGGCGTGGGCGAACTCGACAACGGACGGCCGCGGAGCATTCATGACAAGTTCCGTGTGGCCAGCGTGACGAAGCCGTTCACCGCCGCCGTGCTCCTTCGGCTCGAAGCGCGGGGACGGCTCTCGCTCGACGACAGCGTCGAGCGATGGCTGCCGAAGGTGGTGCACGGCAAGGGCTACCGCCCACGGCACATCACCGTCCGGCACCTGCTCAACCACACGAGCGGCATCTTCGACTACAACATGGACGCGGGCTTCCGCGCCCGGTACGCGGGCGAGGCGTTCGACAAGAACCGCTACCGGAAGTGGACCCCCGAGCAGTTGGTGGGCATCGCGCTCGCCCACCGGCCGAACTTCCAGCCGGAGCAGGGCAGCAGGCCCGACAGGCCCGGGAAGTGGGACTATTCGGACACCAACTACATCCTCGCCGGAATGATCGTCGAGAAGGCCTCGGGGGTCTCATACAAGAAGGCTGTCGAGCGGTTCGTGATCGAGCCCCTCGACCTGCACGACACCAGCGTGCCCGACACCTCACCTCGGCTTCCCGGCCCGCACGCGACGCACTACTCCACGCTGTTCGAGGAGGGGCCACAGGCGCGGGTGCGTGACGTCACCGAGTTCAGCCCCACGGTGGCGTTCTCGGCAGGGCAGCTGATATCGACCGTCCGCGACATCAATACCTTCATGGCCGAGCTGCTGGGCGGCGGTCTGCTCCCAGCCGCCCAGCAGCGGGAGTTGCTCGACGCCGTGCCCGTCGACGGCGACAAGGGACACGGCGGCCCGCAGGACGTCTACGGCCTCGGCATCCGGCACTTCAAGCTCGCCCCGGGCTGCTGGGCCTGGGGCCACGGCGGCATGATCCCCGGCTCGGCCACCCGGACAGTGGTCTCGGCCGACGGACGGCACGCGATGACCATGAACAGAAACGGCGACTGGGGCGAGCAGGACCTGGAGGACGCAGCGGTTCGCACGGAGTTCTGCGACCGCTGACAGTACCCGGCACGACGGCATAGGGCAGCGCGACCAGTGAGCCGGGGCGAGCCCCACTGCCTGCGGCCGCACGGTGTCATCCGCAAATACTCAGCAACCCACAACGTCAGACCTAGCGGCCTCCAGGTGCACCCGCACGCGACAGAGCCCGGCGACACAACCGCCGTGAACAGCTGTCAGAAGTCGTCTCGCAGCCGCGCCAGGACACGGAGTCGACCGACGACAGCGGCCTGCGGCGTCGCGCATTTCGTCCTCTCAGGCCGGCAGAGGCCCGGTGCGGCTCTCGTGTGCGGCGCGCTCGCGGTCGCCGGGTCCGATGTCGTCGCCCGCGTTCGGCGGGCGGCCAGAAAGGACGGTGTCCAGGTGACCGAGCAGACCTCGCCATGGCGCCGGGCTGGCGCCGCGCCCTACCCGCGCGTCGCCGTCGGCCAGCCGTGGCCCCAGCCGCCCTGCACCATCGTCTGGAACGCCCATCCGTCCTCGGTGCGGACGAGCAGGTCGACGTAGTGCATGTGCTGCTCGCTGCCCTCGATGGTCATCGTTGCCTCCGTCTCGACGACCACGAGGTTCTCGCTGATGAAGCGGGGGGTGCGCGTCGACTTGAGGTCGAGTCCTGCTGTGCCCGTACCGATGGCCTGCTGCATGGCCTCTATGTACTCCGCGCGCGTCCACTGCCGCACCGTGGCGTGGCCGCCGGGCACGTCGGTGGCCAGGTTCATCGGGAAGACCGCCAGGTCTGCCAGTTCCTCGATGGCGCCGCGGTCGGCCAGCGCGTCGTAGGCGGCGAACCAGTCCTCGATGCTCTTCAGCTCTTCGGCGGTCGGCTGGTACATGGGGTTGCTCCTTGCTGTGTTGTTGTTCTGCGCTGTCGCTGTTGTGCTGGCCGCAGGTCAGTCCGTACGTCAGGCCGCGTCGAGGAAGTCGCGCGTGAGCTTGACGAGCCCGCTGGGGTCGGCGAACCAGTCCATGTGGCCTTCGTCGCCGAGTTCCACGAGGCGGGCGTCGGGGATACCGGCGGCCAGCTGCCGCGAGCCTTCCAGAGGGATCATGTTGTCCCCGCCCAGGCCGACGACCAGGGTGGGCGCCGTGATGCGGGGCAGCAGGTCGCGGATGTCCACGCGCGCGCCGAGGTCGATCTGGCGGCCGATGCCGGGCGGCGGCCATGCGTCGGCGAGGGAGTGGGCAAGCCCCTCGTGACCGAACCGGTCGAGGGCGGCGGCGCTGAAGCCGGTGAGTGTGGAGAACCGCTTGAACAGCTCGCGGTCGGTGTCCAGGAGCTTGCGCCAGGTGTCGAAGTAGAAGCCGTCCCGAGGACCGCCGGAGTGTGCCCAGCCGCCGACCAGGACGAGGCGCCGCACCAAGCCGGGTTCGGCCGCGGCCGCGGCTGCGGCGGCGACCGCTCCCAGGGAGAAGCCGAGCAGGTCGACCGGGCCCTCGACCGCGTCACGCGTCGCCGCGAGGACCTGGTCGGCGATCAACTCGACGGTCAGGTCCGATCCGTCGTCGGTGGTCTCTCCGCTGCCGCTGAAGTTGGGCCGCACGACCGTGCGGTCCTGACTGAAGGGCTCCACCACGTTGCCGAAGACCTTCTCGGCGTCGCCGCCGGTGCCGTGGACCAGGACCAGGCCGGGGCCCTGGCCGTCGACTTCGTAGTGGACCTGCGTGTCGCGGACCGAGGTGTAAGGCATGAAGCTCACCACTCACATGGCTAGTACTCGTTGAATGAGCGCTAAGGTAATGAGCACTTACCTGAGTGTCAATTAAGCCAGTGCTAAAGTAATTTGCACGTGGAACTTGGGAGGTGCCCATGACGGACGCGATGGACGCGGCAGACGCGGTAGACAGGACAGACGCGGCGGACGCGGTGGACGGCGTGATCGAGCAGTGGAACCGGGAGCGTCCCGACATCGACTTCTGGCCCGTCGGCATCGTCGGCCGCCTGATGCGCATCTCCCGTCTGTGGGACAAGGAGATCAAGGACTTCCTGGCAGGCCACGGCCTCGAACCGGGCGAGTTCGACGTTCTGTCCACGCTCCGGCGCTCAGGCGCACCCTATGAGCTGACCGCGGGCGCGTTCCTCAAGACGTCCCTGGTCACCACCGGCGCCATCACGCTGCGCGTCGACCGTATGCAGGGCAAAGGCCTCGTCGTCCGGACCCGTGCCGAGGGCGACCGGCGCTCGGTGAAGATCTGCCTCACCGAGCACGGCCTCGAGGTCATCGACCGCGTCCTGCCCCTGCACATCGCCAACGAGGCCCGCCTGCTCCAGGCCCTGGGTCCCGAAGAGCGCGAGCAGCTGGCAGCCACCATGAGCACCGTCCTGCGGTCCTACGGCGACCTTCCGGGCTCTCCCGCGGCGGGCAAGTAGGCCCCTGCTTGACCTGGACGAGCCACTTCGGCCGCCACCAGAGTGCCGTCGAAGCAGCAGGTCGCACACACATCCGTACGTGGGTGCTCCGGGGCGTCGTGACCAGCAGGCCCTGGGGCGCAGCTGTTGGAGCCAGGTGGGCGGGATGCGGTAGACGCTGGCGGTGGAGATGATCGCGTCATAGGGCGCACCGAGGGGATGGCCCCCTTCGCCACCCCCGGCCACCGCGGCCGGGTGGTGTCCGGCCTGGGCCAAGCGCACGAGGCCAAGGCGGTGAAGTCGCCCACCGCGGGCCCGGCGGGCGGGGGCGTCCGAAGCAGCCCTGTTCAGGCAGACTCTTTCGCCAAGCTCCAAGCGGGTTCGCTGGAGCCTAAAGCCGGTCCTTTAGCCTGCCGAGACGCTGAGAGGATCAGCACCGCACGCCGTTGAGGCGGCGGCTCAGGCGGACCTCATGGCCCCGGTACGCGCCCGTGGCACATCACCCGGGCGTGATCGGCCCGAGGTAGGTGCCGCCGGAGACGTCGATGGTCTGGCCGGTCACCCAGCGCCCCCGCGGTCCCGCCAGGAAGCCCACCACGTCCGCGACGTCTTCCGGCTGGCCGATGCGTCCGAGCGCGGTGATCGACTCGAGTCCGGCCACTGCCTCGGGCACCTCGGCGTAGTGGGCGATCATGTCGGTCAGCACCACCCCGGGTTCGACCGTGTTCACGGTGATCCCACGCCGGCCCAGTTCGTTGGCGAGCGACGGGCCGAGGGCGGCGAGCGCCGCCTTGGTGACGGTGTAGCCGATCTGGTGGGGGTCCGCGATCCGGGTGGACGCCGAGCCCACGTTGACGATCCGCCCGCCGTCCCGCAGCAGCGGCAGCGCCCGTTGGATCACGAAGACGGGCGTGCTCACGTTGATGGCCAGCAGCCGCTGGAACTCCTCCTCGGTGAGCTGCCCGATCGAACTGACCGAATGAATACCCGCGTTGTTGACCAGAATGTCCAGACCGTCCGCACCGTGATCGGCGAGCCCGGCAGTGAGTCCGTCGAACAGCCGGTCCACCGCGCCGCTTTCGCCGAACCGGGCCTGCACCGTGAACGCCCGGCCGCCGGTCTCGGTGATCCGTGCCACGGTCTTCGCAGCGGCCTCGTCGTTGCTGCCGTAATGGACCGCGACCAGCGCCCCCTCGGCGGCGAGCTGCAGGGCGATCGCCCGCCCGATCCCGCGCGAGCCGCCCGTCACCAGTGCGGTCCCGCCGTCCAACTCCCCCATGAACGCCTCTTCCCTCGTGATGTACCCGGCGTACCCGGTGTGCCTGGTCGGGTCCGAGAGCGATCAGCTTAAGGGGCCGCAATGGGACACGGTGCCGATCCTCCCGTGCCCGCCCAGTTCGGTGCCTGGGTGGCCCCAGGATCAGTTGTACGGCTCGCGAAGGTGGTCGCGGTCGGTGATCCGGCTGCGGGGGCGGATGCCGGGGTGGCGCAGGGCAGGTTGGTTGGAGCCGAAGCGATGCGGATCGTGCGCCTCCCCGGTGGTGCCAGCCCACTCCCGGGGGCCGGTACAGGTCACCGTCATGGGCACGCCCCGCGTGTCTGAGTGCCGCGTGCGATCGACGCCCCAGGGCATTCCGGGCCCGTCCAGGTCATCCGTGACGTCGCTGCCATCGGGGTTCTGGGCCGGGGGGAGCAGGTGCGGGACTTCGAGGTCCCCCTCGATCCCTGGCAGACCGTGCGTCTCGGTCCACGCATTGAGGATGTACCTGATAGATCAGGCGGGACCGCTCGCCGGGGCGGTAGAAGCACAGAGCGGTCACCGGGACCCGGCCCCGGGAACGTGCCCGGAGCCGGATGATCGGGATGTGCCAGCGTTTGGACCAGGTGCGGAGGTGGGCGGCGTCATCGAAAAGCCCGCCTCTCGGTTACCGCCGTGGAACCCAATGACGCCACGTGGCGAAGCGGCCGGTGACCGTCATCGCTGTTACGTCCACCTTCGCTCCTGATCCGCCGAGCAGTCCTTAGGCCACGGAGAGTGCCTTGACACCGGACAGGGTCGGGACGAGCTGGTAGTTCCCGTCGCCTGCGCCGCAGGACACCTGTGTATCAGCGGCGCCGGAGACATTCGTCCCGGCAGCGAACCGCCCGTCATTGCTCGTCACCACCGTCGTGAAGTGATTGCTCGCCGAGGACGAGTAGTACACGCACTGGTGCAGATTCATGTAGCTTCCCGAGGTCAGGTCCAGCGCCTTGACACCCGACAGGGTCGGAACGAGCTGGTAGTTGCCATCGCCCGCACCGCAGGACACCTGCGTATCAGCGGCGCCGGAGACATTCGTCCCGGCAGCGAACCGTCCGTCATTGCTCGTCACCACCGTCGTGAAATGGTTCGTCGCCGAGGACGAGTAATACACGCACTGGTGGACGTTCAAGTAGCGCCCGGAGGCGAGGTCCAGCGCCTTGACGCCCGACAGGGTCGGAACGAGCTGGTAATTCCCGTCGCCCGCACCGCAGGACACCTGCGTATCAGCGGCGCCGGAGACATTCGTCCCGGCAGCGAACCGCCCGTCATTGCTCGTCACCACCGTCGTGAAATGGTTCGTCGCCGAGGACGAGTAGTACACGCACTGGTGGCCGTTCAGGTAGCCCGAAGCGGCAGCCTCAGCCTGAGGCTGCTGCTTCGGTGCGGCAGGCGCGGGCGCCGTCATTCCCACGAAGGCACACACGCCCGCCGCGGCGGCGACCGCCGGCCTCCATGCGCGTCTGATCATCGATCGCATCATTGCCGCTGCCTCCTCAAGGTCCGCTTGACGCGGGCACCCAGACGCGCGTCAGAACAACGCCAGGAGAGCACCGACATCCGCCGCGGGTAATGGGACGAACGCAATAACCACCCCATCCAGTGACGTATCGATCAACCTTGCGCACCGCCGCGCTTACTCTTCCCGCGTGGTTCGTGGGCACCTCCGTCGACGCGGTATCCGTGCCGTCACTCCTCAACCCGCCGACCAGGTCGGGCATCGACTGCGGCAAGGCCCCGCCGGAGGCCGCCCGCCCGGCTTCGACGCAGAGACATACAAGGAGCGCATACCGTCGAGCGGTGCATCGCCCGACTCAAGCAGTGGCGCGACCTCGCCATGCGCACGGACAAGCTCGCCATCGCATACCGAGCCGCACTCCACTTGCCGCCGTCCTCATCCGGATTCGGCGCTGAAGGCGCCGAAGGTTCCGTCAGGCCAGCCCGTGGACGACGAGCCGGTTCTGCTCTTCGTCGAAGATGCCGGCCAAGACGTTGCCCTCCTGCCGGTGCCCGCTGAAGAGACCCCGCTTGTCGACGTGCACAATCAGGATGTCGTGGCTGTCGATCACTTCGGAGATACCCCGGGTCTCGATCGTGTCCGACCACGCGTCCAGGTTCCGGCCGAACCACTCCGGCAGCCCGCACGGCTCGCTCACCGCATCCCAGAAGTCGTCGAGTGTCTCGATCAACCGACCGCGCAGGCCAACGATCAGCTCGCTGTCTGTCATCGGAGCAGAATAACCAGCCCCGCCACGAGCCACTCACCGGTCAAGGGGGCAGGCTCTAGGCCCGGGCGAATTCACGCTCGAGGCTCCGTACCGTCTTGGAGCACTTGGCACTCGACGTCTTGCCGTACTTGTTCCGCGGGATCGGGGACACCCACTTGCCATAGATGAAGCCCTTACCGGGGCGCACGGCAACCACCCGGTACTTGTAGTAGTGCGGAGCGTTGGTGTAGCCGCACTTGGCATTCGCCTGGTGGCCGCCCTTCGACTTCCATGTCTTGCATTTGGGGACACTCATCGCCTCAGCGGGACTCGTGATGAAGGTGCCCGACATCAACGCCATGACGGCGACGCTCGCCGCGGCGGCCACGCGAAGAGAACGCATGCTTACCACTTTCGCTCGAATCGGATACAGGGAGGATCACGTGGGCGCTACGGGGCCACGAGCTGGTTTTCCTTGCCGATGCCGGAGGCATTTCCTTCGGTGTAGAGGCTGAGTTCACCGTCGGACCAGCGTACGACCGTGTCGTCCGGCCAGGGGTTGGAGCTGAAGTCCCCGCCAGTGACGAGCTTGGCGTGGGTCCAGAGTTCGTTGGGAGCCTTCCACCGGTGCTCGCCCCAGGTGTCGCCGGTGCCGGTGAAGTCGTCGTAGAGGGTGAGTTCGCCGTCCGACCAGCGCACGACCAGGTCGTCCTGCCACTTGTTGCCGCCGTAACGGCCGGCGGTGATGGCTTCAGCGTGCTTCCACGTGCTGTTCGGCGCGACGATCTGCTTCTCGCCGTGGAAGCCCTTCTCGTCGACGGACGGGTAGAGGGTGACCTCACCGTCGGACCAGCGCACGATCAGGTCGGAGCCGTTGTCGCCGGTGAAGTCGCCCGCGACGACCTGCTTCGCGTGGTCGGCCCACAGCTTGTTGGGCTTCATGACCCTGAACTCCTGGTCGAAGTAGTTCAGGCCTTTGTCCGCGCCCCGGTAGACAGTCAGCTCACCGTCGGACCACTTCACGAACATGTCCATGCGGTCTTCCGAGACGGGCCCCTTCAGGGCGAAGTAGCCCGAGGCCATGTCCGTGGAGTGCTTCCAGGTCGACGCCGACGGCAGCACGATGGGCGTCGGCTTCTTCCCGGCCGCGGCCGCGTCGTAGATGGCCTTGAGGTCGTTGTCGAAGTAGCACGAGTACGAGGTGTCGGGGCTGTGTCCCCCGGTCTTCCAGCCTCCCGTCACCCCGATGACCCGGGGCTCTTCGCTGCCCGCCGTGATGAAAGGCCCGCCGGAGGTCCCGGAGACGTATCCGTCGCAGTCGATCTGCGAGAAGGTGCCGCCCTTCCAGCCGTTCGCACTGCCGGCGGTGAACTTCTTCATGGGCGAGATGCAGTCCAGGGGGTCCTGCTTGGGCTTGAACCCCGGGTATCCGATCACGCGGGTCTTGGGGTGGTCGAAGCCGGTGCCGTAGCCGATCTTGATGGCGCCGACGACGTCCTGGAGCTTCTTGCCGTCGCTGCGGGTGCTGGTCTTGAGGAAGGCGAAGTCCAGCCCGGTGTGGTCCTCGTCGCCTCCCCGTCGCATGTATCGGGGATCAGCGTAGATCTGCCCCTTGGCGATGGGGAAGATGCCGTGGGGCTGGGGCTTGCTCTTGCTGTGCTGCGGGACGAAGACGAGCTTCTCCTGCCGGTCACTGCTGTCGAAGCAGTGCGCGGCGGTGAGCACCATGTTCTATCCCGGCGAGGGGACGACCGTACCGCCGCAGAAGCGGTAGAAGAAGTCGCCGCTGTCGTTGCGCTCGGCCCAGTAGAAGGTGCCCACTTCCTTGATGCCCTTGAACGGGTGAGAAGGGGAACGCAGCATCTCCTGGCGCGCGGCTTGGGCAGTTGTGCCTCGCGGGCCTGCTGCTCCTCGACCGGGTCAGCTTCGTCCATGCGCTCCGGGGTCCAGAACTTCTCCAGCTCGCTGGCTTCCTCCGTAGCCGGTTCGCCCATGGTCGGTTCGTCCGCGGTCGGTTCGTCCGTGGTCGGTTCGTCCGTCGCGGACTCGGAGGGCGCTGGGGCAGAAGGAGACGGGAGGCCGGGTTGCCCGGCAGTCGGGGCGGGGCTCGGCGGCAGGCGGGTGGAGGACGTCTCCGGCGCGGGACTGGTCGACGGGCCCGGACTGCCGGCTTCTGGTGCGGGCCACGTCGTGCCTGGCGTGGGATCAGCCCACGCGGGTGCGTGGATGGTGATGGTGGCCGCCATGGCAGCCACGACCGTCAGGCTGCGTCTCAGCCTCAACTTTCCCCCCTCGTACGGACGTACACCGTCGCACGATCGATTGGAGAGCACGGCAATGAGCCCACGTGCAGGTAGGAGGCGTCGGTACGCGGCCTCAGCCGCCGTCATGACCGCGGCAGTGCTGGCCGTCCCGGCGTGCGGAACCGACAGCGCACCGCAGTCATCGGAGAAGCACACCTCCAACCCGCCTGGGCAGCACGGCGACAAGACCTCCGGCTACCAGCGCGCCTACGCCGCCGGTTACGAGGAAGGCCGCAAGGTCTACGAGGACGGAGGCAAGGGCGCGGCGGTGGTGAAGTCGTGCACGGTGGCTGTGCCCGCCGTTCCCTGGATGCCGGTCCTCGCGCCGATGAGGACCGCGGGTCCTGGGTGAAGGGTTGTCAGGATGCCGTCCAGGGTGCGCCGAAGGAGCCACCGGCCGGTCCGCTGAGCAAGAGGGAAGCAAACCCCGCGCTCCTCAAGGACTTTCGCGCATGGGCGCGCACCGAGGGGGGTGGGCGCTGGGCCGTCACGCCGACCAGCTCTTCACCGTCAAGCTCACCGGACCTGACTACGACGTCGAAGTGCGCACCGATCACACCTCGCGGAGCCAGGCCGAGAAGTTCGCCGGCGCCTTCGTGGAATGGTGGGACGGAGATGACGGCCGCGGCGTCGCCAGGAGCGTCCTCATTCTCGATGGGCACAACCGGCGCATTGCCGTTCAGTCACTGTGAGGGAGCGTCCCGGCGGCCCACCCCACCGGCTCGTCATCGTGAACTGCCAGGTCCGGGCCAGCCGGGCCGGCTGATGCCCGCCCCTGACCTTTCGCGGCGTCCACCATCAGAGCGACCAGCTCGGCCTTGCCCGGCACGTACCGGTACAGCGCCCTCTTGGTCACACCCAGTTGCGCGGCGACCCGCTGCATGGAGACACCGGCCAACCCCGCCGAGTGGGCGATCTCGACCCCGGCCCACGCGACGCGGTCCAGGTCGCGTGCCGGCCTGGGGCCTCGCGCGGGCGTGGCGTGCGGACCCCGCGGCGACCGCGCCACCTCGGCGTGTTCGCCACCCATGGCTGTCGACTTCCCGCCCTGCCTCACCGACTCAACTGTGTCTACGGTGCACAGTACATATCGGTGTCCATGGGACACAGTTCGTCGAGCGGAGGGAAACCTCGTGACCTGGAACGTCCTCATCTCCGGCGCGAGCATCGCCGGCCCGGCGCTGGCCTATTGGCTGGGCCGCCACGGCTTCAAGTCCACCGTCGTCGAACTGGCCCCGGCCCTGCGCCAGGGCGGTCAGGCCGTCGACTTCCGTGGAGAGGCGCATCTGACGGTGCTGGAACGCATGGGCCTGCTTCCCGAACTGCGCCGCATCCAGACCGGTGGCAACCCGATGCGCTTTGTCGATGACCGGGGCCGCACGCTGCTGGACCTGCCGGCCGAGTTCGCCGGCGGTGAGGTGGAGGTGCTCCGCGGAGACCTGGCGCGAGTGCTGTACGAGCACAGCGCCCCCTGCGCCGAGTACGTCTTCGGCGACTCGATCGTCAGCCTCACCGAGACCTCCTCCGGCGTGCGGGCCGACTTCCACAGCGGTGTCTCACGCGACTTCGACCTGGTCATCGGTGCGGACGGGTTGCACTCCAACGTCCGTCGCCTCACGTTCGGGCCGGAGGAGGACTACGTGAGCCACCTCGGCTACTACGCCGCGACCTGGCAGCTGCCCAACGTCCTGGGAACGGGCAAGGGTTGGGTCGGGTACAACGTGCCGGGGCGGCTTGCATCCGTCGGCGCCGACCACCGGGAGCCGGCACGGGCGGGGGCGTTCTTCGTCTTCGCCGCGCCGGAGCTGTCGTACGACCGCCATGACCCGGAACAGCAGAAGCGTCTGATCGCAGACGCGTTCTCCGGCCTCGGCTGGGAAGTGCCCCGCCTGCTCGACTCCCTGCACCAGGCTCCCGACCTGTACTTCGACTCGATCAGCCGGGCGGACGTGAAGACCTGGTCCACCGGGCGCGTGTGCCTCGTCGGCGACGCCGCCTGCGGGGCCACCATCGGCGGCATGGGCACGGGGACCGCGGTGGTCGCCGCGTACGTCCTGGCCGGCGAACTCGCGCGAGCCCAGGGCGATCACCGGGCGGCCTTCGCCCGCTACGAGAGCAGGGTCCGCAAGTACGCCGAGGGCTGTCAGGCAGGCGGCGACCGCATCGGGAAGTTCCTCGCCCCCGCTACCGCCACCGGCCTACGGCTGCGCAACACCCTGCTGTCCCGGCGCCTGTTCCTGAACGGCATGCTCAAGATGGGCGAGAGAGTCAGCAGCACCGTGGCCCTGCCCGACTACCCAGTCGACGCCGGGCGGCGACGAGGTCCTCGGTTGGGGCAGCCCCGCTGACCTCGGGGCCGCCGGCGACCATGGCCGACCGGCGGCCCTGCGCGGCAGGGCCGCGGGACAGCGGCCTACGGCCGCTGCCTCACCCGGTCGACGATCCCCCAGTCCACCACGTGCGACAGCTGGGTGTACGTCTTCTTCCCGGAAGCCGAGGTCCGCTCGTCGCGGAAGCCCAGGAACGCGTACGACACCGGGTCGAAGATCAGGTACGTGCGTTCGTAGGACCCGCGCCCGGTATGGGCGATCCCCACCCCGGTCCGCCCGGCGGAGTCCTTCACGCCCGGGATCGTCCTGACGCCGGGCACAAGGGCCAGCGCCTCGTACGCCGCGGGGCGCAGTCCCTGGGGCAGCACCGGGTTCTTCAGGAGTTCACCGAGCAGCCAGTAGGCCTCGTACCGGTTGAGCTTGTCGAGATCTCTGATCGACCGGCCGTCGGACCGGGAGCCGTAGGAGACGATGGCCAAGGCGAGCTTCTCCGGGTCCTGGGGCAGCTTCCTCAGCTCGCTCCACTTCCGGGGCGGCCACACCCCGCCGCCCTTGCCCGCGGGCTCCTCCCACATCTCACGGCCCAGTTCCATGGACAAGGAGGGCTTGGAGACGTCCACCGAGTCCCACATCTCGTCGGTGTACGACTTGACCTCGCCGGTCTTCTGCTCCGTCTCCTTGATGATCCGCTTGGAGTAGATGAACTGGTCGTCGCGCGGCGCCACCGGCTCCTTCTCCTGCCGGCGCTCCCGCGCCGCCGCCTTGTTCAGGACCGTCGCGGCGGCGATCCGCACCCGCGGGGTGCTCGTGCCCGGTGTGCCGTCCTCGCCGGAGCCGTCCGTGCCGATCAGCACCGCCGTCCCGGTGACCGCCGTGGCGACCACCGCGGCCCCCGCGAGGCGCAGCACATGGCGGCGACCGGGGCTGCTGCCGGTGCGCCGGTCCGCGTGGACCATCGCGTTGAGCAGTTGGTGCCGGGCCCGGTCCCGGGCAGGACCGGTGAGCGGGGCCGCGTCCGCGTCCCACTCCCTCAAGAGTTCGAGTTCGTCATTCATGGTCGGATACCTCTCGCAGTGCCGTCGGATCGGATCCGCCCAATGCTTCGCGCAGCTTCCTGCGAGCCCGGTGCAGCCGTGATCTGACCGTGCCCACGGGGGTACCGAGGGCCTGGGCCGCCTCCTCGTAGCTGAGATCCCCCCAGGCCACCAGCAGCAGTACGTCCCGGTGCCGGGCGGGCAGCGCGGCCAGCGCCGCCGCCAGCTCGCGGCGTACGGCCCGCGCCACCACCCGGTCCGCGGCCCGGTCGGCCAGCGGCTCGTCGTGGTCGGCGAGGGCCGGGACCCGGGCCATGGCCTTGAACCGGCGGGCCTCAGCCCGCCGATGCCTGCCGACCAGGTTGGTCGCTATGCCGAACAGCCAGGGCCGGGCGTCGGCGCCCGCGCCGCGGGCCGGGTCGTAGCGATGGCGTTGCTGAAAGGCGGTGGTGAAGGTCTCCGCCACGAGGTCGTCGGCGGCCTCGCCGCCGAGGCGGCGGGCCACATAGCGGTGCACGGCGTCGGCGTGCCGGTCGAAGAGAGCGGCGAACGCCTCGGGCTCGTCCCGGGACCGCGCGATCACTGAGGCGTCGCTCTCCGCAGCGGCACGCGTGGTGCCGATGCCGACGCCTGGTCCGACGGTCATCGGGGCTCCTCTCGTCCAAGGGACGATGCTCGAATACTTGGGCTTTCACCTGTCCTTCGCCCCTCGCGCCGAAGCGGTTCCCTCTGGCCCCCTCGGCGACACCACAGTCTGCGGCCTGCCGTTCGTCCAGGACGCGGAGTCGGGCCGCGCGCACCTGCCCGTGCCCGGCCGGTCAGGCCGCGGGCGGGATGTTGTGGTTGACGCGGAAGAGGTTGTGGCGGTCGTAGCGGCGCTTGAGTGTCGCGAGGCGTTCGTAGTCCCGCGGCCGGTAGGCGCGGCGTACCCGCGTGGCGGTCGTGTCGTGGTCGGTGAGGAAGTTGGGCAGAGCGTGCCCGGTCAGCGAGGGGCCGAGGAGGTCGAAGGCCCGCTGCTGTCCGGCTTCGAGGGCGGTGTCCTTGGCCGGGTCCGGTGCCACGTCCGCGACGAACAGGTTGAACGCGGCATCGCGCGGCCCGACCGCGTTCGGGTGCTTCGGGGCACGCGCGAGCGCACCACCGAGGTGACGGATCTCGACGACCATCGGGGGCCGGTCGGCGTCAGGGCCCACGACCCGCAGCAGGCGCCGCAGCGTCACGTCGTCCAGCGCCCGCAGCGCACCGGCGCGCTCGCGTGTACGGATCGGGCCCGCCGGATCGGCGTAGATCTTCGCGATGTCGGTGTACGGCATCTCGGCCACACCGTCCTGGGCGGGGCCGAGGGCACGCAGCGGACGCAGCAGCTTCTCGCCCTCGGCCGCGTCGCCGGTGAACGCCACGCGCAGCTTGGCGAGGGTCTTGCCGCGCGGCGGCTCGGGGGAGGCCGGGCTGTCGGCCGGAACGTTCACGATCACCAGCGAGGTCGTCATCCGCTCGGTGAGGTCGCGGGTGAACTTCTCGTACGCCCTGAGCAGTTCGGGCACACCGCCGACGAACAGCATGTTCCCGCCGTACAGCCGTGTGAGGGGAAAGAGCGCCGTCTCGATCTCGGTGATCACGCCGAAGTTGGACTTGCCGCCGCGCACCGCCCAGAACAGGTCGGCGTCACGGTGCGGGGTGAGCCTGCGCCGCCGCCCCTTGGCGTCGACCAGGTCGACACGGGTGACGTGGTCGGCCGCGAAGCCGACCGTGCGTCCGATCACCGGAAGTCCGCCGCCGCTGATGTAGCCGGTGACGCTGACGTCCACCGCCGAGCCGCTGGCGGGCGCCAGGCCATGCGCGGCCGCCGCGTCGATGAGTTCGGAGAAGAGCACGCCGGGGCTCACCACGGCGGTGCGCTGGGAGGTGTCGATACGGATGCGCTTGAGCCGGCGGGTGTTGATGAGCAGCCCGCCGTGCGCGGAGCGGGAGATTCCGTGACCGGTGGCCTGCACGGCGATCGGTACGCGATGGCGCGAGGCGACGCGCACGGCGGTGGCGATGTCATCGGCATCGCGCGGCACGACGATCGCCGCCGGGTGGTGGTCGATGACCCGGTGGTACGCGGCGCGCTCCGCGTCGTACGCCGCGTCCCCGCGGACCAGCACCCGGTCCTCGGGCAGCGCGCGGCGCAGCTGTGCGGCCAGAGCGCGCTCGCCTCGGGGCGCGGCCGTGCTGTCCTGGGCGGACGCCGTGTCGGCGGCCACCGCACCGGCGGCGACGGCCAGGGCGCCGGCCCCCGCGGCCTTGAGCGCGGTACGGCGGCCGGGCTGTTGCTGTGGCACCTGGTGGTCCCCTGTCTCTCGTGGTATCTCGTGAACGCTCGTGCCGTACGGGTACGGCGACGCCGGGGGCGCCACGGAGAAAGCTGGCATCAGGTGATCAACAGCGGCTCAACGGTGGCTAAGCGCGCGGGCGTGCGGCTCCTACGGCCGCGGGGGAGAGCGCGGGGCACCTCCGGGTACGACGCGGGCACCCTGGCCGAGGACGCCTCGGCGCTTCTCACCGCACTCGGTGTCTCCTCGGCCGCGGTGGTGGGCATCGACGCGGGCACCGCGCCGGCCTTCCTCCTCGCCCTGCGCCGCCCTGGTCTCGTCCGGCGCCTGGTCGTCATGGAGTCCCTTCTGGGCCGGCTGCCCGGCGCCGAGGACTTCCTCGCCGACGGGCCGCCGTGGTGGTTCGGCTTCCACTCCGCCGCGCCCGGCCTCGCCGAGACCGTGCTGGAGGGCCACGAGGCCGCCTACGTCGACTGGTTCCTGCGCGCCGGTACGCTCGGCGACGGGGTGCGCCCCGCCCTCCGGGACGCGTTCGTCCGCGCATACACCGGCCGCCAGGCTCTGAGCTGCGCGTTCTCGTACTACCGTGCCCTGCCCGAGAGCGCCGTACAGATCGAGCAGGCGGTCGCCACTGCCCGCCTGACGGTTCCGACGATGGCACTGGGCGCTCGGCCCGTCGGTTCTGTGCTGGAACGCCAACTCCGCCCGGTCACCGACGATCTCACCCGACACGTCATCGAAGACTGCGGCCACATCATCCCGCTGCACCGGCCGCAGGCCCTGCTCGGGCTGCTGCATCCGTTTCTGGCCGGTGAGGATGCGAAAGCAGCGTGACCGGGCGGGGCTGGCATGCGGTACACGCTCTATCGAGGTGTTCACCCGTGCCACCAGGGCGTCGTTCAGGCGGGTGTCGAGGATCCGGTGCCACGGCCCTTCGCCCTGGCCATCGGGCATCCCGCCACACCGGCCGGTGAAACCGAGGCGTCGACCTCGCAGGCGGAGGCGAAGCCGTCGCCGGAGGTGGCCGCCTGGCGGGCCGCGCAGCAGGACCGCACCACCGGCCGTCGTGATCGCCGAGACGAGAGCGGTTCTGCGTGTTCTCCGGGCACGCCGAAGCGGCGCGCTCGTGGCACGCGAGTGCCTCGCCCCCCCCACACAGGAAGCCGGATCCGGCAACCCCACCGATCACCAGTGACACACAAGCTGTCACAGGAAGCACACAAATCGGTGCGGTATGCCCCTGAACATCGACTCTATGCAGGCCGGAATCGGCCCCGCCACTTCGGCCGCCCATACGGGATATAAAGACCTCAATCACCCTAATGGAGGCCGGGAATTGTTGCTGCTGCACGCGAGTTCAGGGCGATGCTTGGCCGAAATTCTCCGGTGCTGACGCTTCCCTGGGTTTTTGACGTAGGAGACCAGCCACTTTCGGCCAGGTCCAGACCTATCGGGAACACCCCCGGACCGCGGAATCAACGCCTACACGCTGGTCACGACGCCCCACGGGCGAGCGGAAAAGTTGTCTCAAGGCGAACCGGCGCAGATCGGGTGCTGATGTGACCGTGCTTCACATCATGCACACTTACGCCGTCCTGCATGCGTGGTCCCCCAGCCCGCGGCAACCACCCCTGCTGTGAAGGACCCTTCCCGGATGCGTACGCCCGGCAGATGCCCGCCCGCCTCATGTGCCACCCGACGACGCCACCACCAGGGCCGGCTCACCCGAGCCGTGCAGTGGGCCGGCCGCCTGCTGTGCTGGAGCCTCGCCGCCGGCATGACCACCGCCGCCACCGAGCTGCTCTTCACCCCGGAGGCCGGTTGGTGGCCTGCCCTGTGGCCCCTGCCCTGGTATCTCACTTGCTTCACCGCATTCGCCTGGGCAGTCCTCCGTGCCCGCGAGAAGGCCGCACAACACCCGCCGGACGAGGACACCCTCCCGGATCAGTTGGACCAGGCAGCGTAGTTGCGGACCACACGGGACGCGGCCGCGGCGATCCGGCGCCTATGTCCCGACTTGGCCAGGTGAAAACCGAACCCGCAGGGCCCGCCTCTCGGCGCGTGACCGAATCGGGGCTTCCGCATCCTCCGGTCTCGGCGCAAGGCTGTCTCTGCCGCTCGCTCCGTATCCGAGCGGAGCAGGCCCGCACCCCCTTTCCCCAGGGCCTGCGTCGGGCTCCGCCCTGAGCGCATCCCCCCTCACGCGCGGGGCCCGACCCTCCCGGGGGCGGGAGGGATGGCGTAGCTCGCACAGGGCAAGAGAACCTCAGAATCCGGCAGTCCCACGTACTGATCGGAGGCCCGCCGTGCCCGTCACCGCTCCCCCCGCGCCCGCGCCCCTCACCGATCAGGTGCGGGAACTTCAAGAACAAGTCGAACAGCTGAAACAGGCCGTGCACTCGCACGCGGTCATCGACCAGGCCATCGGCGTCGTCCTCGCCGTCGGCCGGATGACACCCGAGGAAGCCTGGGACGTCCTGCGCGAGATCTCCATGCGCAGCAACACCAAGCTGCGCACCGTAGCCGAACATCTGCTGTCCTGGGCCCGGAGCGGGGAGCTGCCGGCCGCCCTCCGCGCGGAGCTGGCCCGCCAGTTGACGCTGCGCGAGGCTGCCTGTGCGAGAACGTCCAGCGAGGCGTGATCGCCTGGCCGAGCCGGGGGAAGCTCGTGCTGTGAGTCTCTCAAGCCACGCTGACGCACCCGGCGTACTCAGGTTCGCCACCCGGGCTGTGTCACCGATCCAGGCCTCCAGAGCCCGTGCAGCCACACGACCCGGCGGGCCCGCAGCTGACCGGACCGAGCGCAGACGAGGGCCCGCATCGAAAGTGGCTGGCTGTGACTCCGTGGCCTGTGTTTCCATGCCCGAGTGAACATCGAAAGCTCCGGGGTGCCCGGCGAGAGGCCGAGCCGCTGGGTCCGGCAGCGGGCTGACAGCGACATCGAGGAGTGCGTACGGGTCCTCGCGGAGGTCCACGCGCGCGACGGCTACCCGGTGAACTGGCCGGCTCATCCCGGCCAGTGGCTGTCACACGGTTCCCTGCTGGGCTCCTGGGTTGCCGAACTCGAAGACGACCTGGTGGGGCATGTCAGCTTGTCGCAAGCCGACGAAGGCGACCTGGCCCCGCAGTTGTGGAGCGAGCGCAACGGGGTGAGGCGGGCCATGACCGCTGTGGTCAGCAGGCTGTTCGTTGCCCCGCAGGCGAGGGGACATCGGATCGGTGCGCTGTTGATCGGTCAGGCTGCGGAGGAAGCGCGGCGTCGTGGCCTGCATCCGGTGCTCGACGTGGTCGCGACCGACACCGCGGCGGCCGCCCTGTACGAGCGGCTGGGCTGGGAGCTGATGGCCACGGTCGAGCAACAGTGGAGTCCGCGCCAGAAGGTGACCATCCGCTGTTACGCAGCGCCGTCGTGACGAGGGTCGGTCACAGCCACTCGTTGAGGGTCGCGCCCGGGGCGGTCGCCTCGTGGCGGACCGCGAGCTTGTCGTGCCTCGTGGCCACGGCCCCCGGCGCCTTTTGAGGCGATCGATACCCTGGCCATGCTCGCCCACACCATCCTGGCCGTCCTCGCAGCCCAGGCCACCGAAAAGGGGGCTGCAGAAACGACGCCACCAGCACTGTCCCCGTCACCGTGGCAGAAGTCCGGCGACTCCTGGACGTACTACTTCCCCACCCCAAACCCCGAGGCGACCCCATCGCACACGCCCTGAGCTGGTCTGGCCGGCGCAGACGCCACCAGGTCACCGCCCGGCGCTGCCACTACCGGAGAAGAACCAGCACAGCCAACGATTTCTGACTGGAGTACTAGGGCTGTTCGGCGAGAGGGCCTGGCCGCGGCTGAGACGGAAGGGCCTGGTAGTGCTTCGTCAGGTCTGGTCGATGGGGCTACTCAGGAGCGTGTTGGACGGGTGGAGGCAGATGAAGTGAAGGGTCTGCGGGCGGTGTTGGGACTGTTCGTCGTCGATGTGTTCGCCTCGGTGCCGCGTGAGGTCCAGCGGGCATGGGGCAAGTGCTGTCTGCGCGGGATGATGCTGGACGGTCGGCGCAAGAGGAGCCGCCTGCCCGCCACCACACCGGTCACCGTTGCGAGGAGCTGGGCCAAAATGCGCTGGCGCATCGCGCATGACTACCGCGAACTCAGGCCTTCCCGCCCGGGCTGGGTGGAGTCCGCGTACAGGGCCAGTACCACGGAGCCGCCGCACCGTACCGCCACCGCTGGTCGTGGGGTGCCGCGAGGCCCGGTGTCGAGGTCGGCGGTGTGCCATGCCCAGCCGACAGAGCGGCAGGGGCACGCCGCCCCAGCATGCGGGCGCGCAGACCGGGCGGGAGCAGGAGAGCTTGACCGCGCCAAGGGGGCCGGAGGGCAGTTCGCGGGTCTGCTCGGAGAGGACGGTCGTGTATGTGTCGCCTTCCAAGACAGAGGCTGTGGTCTGCATGAATGTGACGTACACCCCTGCTCTTGACGCACAACCCCCGCCCTCACCCACCGGTCTCCCTTAGGTCCAGACCAGCACCTCCAGGAGAGATCTCCCGTATGACCCTCCGCACTACCCCCGGCCGACTGGCCGCCGCCACCGCGGTGGCCGCCGGCCTGACGGTCGGCTTCCTCGCCGTCCCCACGACGGCAACGGCCGTCCCACCCCCTTCCCGGCTGGCCGGGGACTTCAACGGTGACGGCTACCGCGACGTCGCCGTCGCCGCCCCAGCGGCCACCGTCGGTGGCAAGGCCTGGGCGGGGCAGGTCGTCGTCACCTACGGCACAGGCCAGGGTCTTGCCTCGACGTCACGGCGGACCGTCATCAACCAGAACTCCCCCGGCGTTCCGGGCGCCGCGGAGAAGAATGACGAGTTCGGCAAGCAGCTCGCCGTCGCGGACCTCAACGGTGACGGCTACAGCGACCTCGCCGTGTCCGCCCCCAAGGAGAAGGCGGGCCGGAACGAGGCCGCCGGGGCTCTGGTGGTCGTATGGGGCTCCCGCAAGGGTCTGTCGGGCGCGACGACGGTGAAGAACCCCCAGCCCCTGTGGGGGAGCTACTTCGGCATGGGGCTTGCCGCCGCCGACTTCACCGGGGACGGCAAGCCGGACCTGGCCGTGGCCGCGCAGAGCGACACGGGCCGCAACGCGTACCGGATCCGCCTGATCCGCGGCCCGTTCACCAAGCAGGGCAGGACCGGCAAGGTCACCACCTACCAGGCCCCACTGGAGCGGCCCGGCCTCACCGCGGGGCACGTCAACGGTGACAAGAAGGCCGATCTGATCGTCACCGGCCAGCAGACCGACAAGGACGTCCTGGGCGCCGCCGTCTTCTACAAGGGCACCGCCTCCGGCCTGGCCAAGGGCGCCAAGCTGCGCGCGGGCACGACAGCCGCCGTCGGCGACCTGGACGGCGACGGCTACGGCGACATCGTCCTCGGCAACCCCGACGAGCCGGACGACGAGCCGTCCGGCTCCAAGGGCGGCGAGATCAGCGTCATCTACGGGACGAAGTCCGGGCCGAGCAAGACCCGGCGCAAGACCCTGACCCAGAACACCCCCGGGGTCCCCGGCACGTCAGAGGCCTACGACAACTTCGGCAAAGCCGTGGCGATCGGCGACTTCGACGGTGACCGCCGCGCGGACCTGGCGGTCGGCGTGGACGGCGAGACGTACGGCAAGGACCCCTATATCGATGGCGCGGGTGCCGTGGTCTACCTGCGCGGCTCGGCCTCCGGCCTGACGACGGCAGGCGCGACGGCCGTGCACCAGGACAGCCCGGGCGTACCCGGTACACGCGAGACCGGCAACAGCTTCGGCGAGGCGCTGCTGGCCAGCGATGTCAACGGCGACGGCCGTGCCGACCTCACGGTCGCCTCGTCCCAGGCGCACTCCGACGAGGGCGCGATCTGGCACCTGCCGGGCGCCCAGGGCCCCGTCCCCTACTCCACGACGGCCTCGACGGGATTTGGGCCGGGGCAGCTCGGCCTGTCCAAGAAGTACTCGTCGTTCGGCGCCATGCTCGCAGGCTGACGCACCCAGGTGCCGGGCGGGTCTGTCCCGCCCGGCCCATGGAGCCGGCAAGCCGACGGGCGGCGAGCGTACGGCGTGAAGACGGCATCACTCACTGCTCCCAGCCGCGGTACGCCGTGTCGATGCGGGCCGACACATGGGGAATGCGCGGCAGTGACCCGCCTGCCGAAGGCCTCTCCCCCCCCGGCCGGACGGACAGGCCGAAGGCCTCTCCCGCCGGACGGACAACGGTTCTCGCGAGTAGCCAGCCCTATCTCCCAGGCCCTGCGGGGGCTCGGCGCACGAAGCTTGGGCGTCTCCCCGTTCAGACGCACTCTCATCCGGCCGGTGAGGAGGGAGAGGGGACGACCCAGAATTCGGGGAGGTGGTCGGGGCTGATGGTGCCGAATTGGCCGAAGGTTCCCAGGATGCCGATGTAGAAGATCATGATGGCGTTGGTGACGCCGATGACGGCGAGGACGGGGATGACGCGCTGTAGAGGGCGAGGCGCGGTGACCGCTGGTTCGAAGAAGTGTGTTCCCTTGGTCTTGTACCAGTAGTAGAAGGTGAGGTAGCTGAGCATGAGAATGCTGAAGGAGATCGTTTCGTAGAGGGGGAACTGGTGCCAGGTTCCCGGGAAGAGGGTGAAACCTTTGATTCCGCTGTCCCAGCGGAAGAAACCGAGGGAGTAGAAGAGCGGGTCTGCCGGGAGCGTGAAAAGGACGCAGGTCCCGACGAAGACGGGGATGAAGCGCGCAGTGCTGAGCCGGCGGCGGTTACGAAGCCGGATGAGCAGGCTGCAGGCGGTCATCCCGGCGACGGCGCCACCGACCCAGGCGGTAATGAGGATGAGGGGCTGGGTGGGCTCATGGTGTGCCGGCGCACCCGCCCACCCGGGGGTGTAGGGAGCCCAGGAAGAGATGACCCCTACGCCGTGGGCGTTGTACTGCATGACTTGGGCCCGCAGGTTGGTCAGGGGTTCGATCCACAGGGACAAGAATGTCCCGAGGCACAGCGCGAGTTCGAGGTTCATGCGGCCTTCTCCGCGCATGCGGCGCAGGTAGACCACGAGGCCGACGACGACGATGGCGCTGTAGAACGCGCCTACCGCCAGTTCGGTGATGATGGGGAAGTTGTTGTCAGAACTTCGGGTCGGGGCGAGCCGGTAGCCGCCGTCGAGCAACCAGCGCCCGTAGATGACCAGTTGGATCACCAGGCTTGCCACGCCGAGACCTGTCCAGGCGGGTCGGGGCAGCAGGAACCAGCCGTCCTTGGCGACGGGAGTAGTCGTCGGTTGTGGCGGGGGTGCGGTGTTGCTGGTCAACGCAGGCTCCTCTCCGTGGCGCCTTGCAGGTGTGACCACAGGGTGCGGGTCAGGATGGGTGGTGCCAGCAGTGAGCGTGGTGGCCGCAGCAGGTGGAGGACGTCGAGCACCGCCCGCTGGACCTGCGGGTAGGTGGTGGCGGCAGCGAAGACCTGAGGGGCGTACCGGGCACTGAGTCGCTGGAGTGATGTCGGCGGGCCCCCGTCGGTGGTGGGCCAGGCCAGGTCGGTGGCCGTGGCTAGTTGCCAGGCCCAGGCGGTGATGTGAGCGAGCCGGCGGTGGAATCGTGTGGCGAGATCGGCGCTGCCACGCCCGGTTCTGCAGCAGCGGGCCAGGAGGGCGGCTCCCGCGGCGGCGGTGCTCATGCCTTGGGCGTAGATGGGGTTGAGGCTGCAGACGGCGTCACCGAGGCGCACGAGGTTGGCTGGTTGGGAGTGTGCCTGCTCGACGTAACGGCGGCGGTTGGCGGTGGCGTGGGTGACAGTGATGGGAGTCAGCGGGGTGGCCTTGGTGAGGGCGTTGACGACGGCTGGGGTGGGCAGGCTGCGGACGAAGCGCAGGAAGTCGTCCTCTGTTCTGGTGGGACGGTGGGCATTGACGCCGAGCAGGCTGACGGTCCACCGGTTGCCTTCGACGGGGGCCAGCACGGCGCCGCGGGGCCGGTGGGGTGCGGCGAGTTGGACGTAGCAGGCGTGCCAGTCGGCGCTGTGGTGTTCGGGGATGACGTATTGGCGGCTGGCGTAGCCGACGTGCGCGTCGATGACGACCTCCGGCACCGGTGGACAGCCGAGTTCGGCCAGCCAGCGGTCGGCGCGGGAGCCCCGGCCGGTGGCGTCCACGACGAGATCGGCGTCGATCGGGGTGGGCGTGGCGTGAAGCCGCACGCCGGTGACGGTGGTCGTGTCGCCGACGAGTCCCTCGGCGGCGCGCCCGGAGCTGAGTACGACTTTGGAGTGGGAGAGAACGCGTTGGCGCAGGACGGATTCCACCAGGAGCCGACTGGCTCCCTGAATCCGCAGAGGTGAGGGGAACCGCGCGCCCCAGCCCGATGGGTTGTAGATCGCGGCGTCCGCACCGAAGTCGAAGGTACGAGCACCGGCCGCGACCAGGTCTGCCGCGAAGCCGGGCAGCAACTGCTCGATCTCGCGCAGCCCTCGGCTCACCAGCGCGTGCACGTGCGGCGACTGCGGCACCCCCGGCCGCTGCCGCGGCCCTTCGGGCAGCTGGTCCCGCTCCACCACGACGACCTCGTCGACGTGGTCCGTCAACGCCTGGGCAGCCAGCAAGCCGGCGATGCTGCCGCCGACAACGACCGCTCGCATCACGTCACCTTCCTGTCGAGGGAAGCCGGAGGCGCCGCGACATGGCCGAGAGCACGACGCGCCGCGGCGCCGTCATGGCGGCACCGGCTCCGGGCGGGTGGTGCCCGTCGCGGTGTCGGTGTGGCCCATGCGCTGGTCGATCCATTCGGCGAGTGCGGCGGGGGTGGGGCGGACCCAGACGACACCGGGATCAAGCACGATGCCGAGGCTGCGGCCGAGTCGGTTCTGCAGTTGGAGGGCGCCGAGTGAGTCCACACCGAGGATGACCAGGCTGGTGGACGCGGTGATATGGCGAGTGGTGCCGCCCAGGACCTGTCGAACGCAGTCGATGATGTGGCGTTCGAGGATGCCGCGTCGCTGGTGACCGCCGGTGGCGGTCATCAGTTCCGCCACGACGGGCCTGCTGCCCTCGTGGTCGGCGGTGTCGGCGAGGTGGGCGAACAGGGTGTTCGCGGCGGCGTGGGGATACGGCTCCAGCCAGCGGTCGAGGTCCACCGGAGCGTAGGCGATCTGGCCGTACCCGGCGATCACGGCCCGTTCCAGCGCGTCGGTGCCGTCGGCGGGGCTGATCAGGCCCAGGCCGCGCTTGGCCATGTGCTGGCCGCGCCCGATGTCGCTCCACGCGCCCCACTGGATGGTGGTCGCCGGCAGTCCTTGAGCCCGGCGCCATGCGGAGAACTCGTCCAGCCACGTGTTGGCCGCGGCGTAGGCGGCCTGACCGGGTGAGCCCAGCAGTGCCGCGCAGGAGGAATAGTTGACCCAGAAGTCCAGGGGGGTGTCATGGTGCTGGGTGGCCTCATGCAGTGCCCAGGCTCCGTCGGCCTTGCCGCGCCACACCCGGGTGATGAGGTCGGGGGTGAGGGTGGTCAGGGTGGCGTCGTCGACGACGCCTGCGGAGTGGATGATGCCGCGCAGCGGCTGCCCGCCGGTGGCGGTGACGGCGCGGTGGGCGGTGCCGGGGTCGGCGAGGTCGCCCACGACGACGGAAACCCCGGTGCCGCCGTGGCGGATACGGTCCAGGACGGCCTGGACTTCGGCGGAGGGCGCGTTCCAGCCACAGATCACCACGTGTCCTGCGTGGCGTGCGGCCAGCCACCGGGCCGCGGTCAGCCCGAGTGCGCCCACCCCGCCGGTGACCAGGTAGGCGCCGTCAGGACGTACGGGCGTCTCCCGTGCCCACGCGGGTGCGGGCGCGGGCAGACCCAACCGGAGCCGGGCCAGGTGGCGTACGCCCCGGCGCCAGGCGATCTCTGTGGGTGGATCGGCGGCGGTGCGCAGGTCACGGGCGATGTCGGTGGCCTCGACGCTGCCGTCGGTGCGGACCATGCTGGGGGCCAGGTGCGGGCATTCGTAGACGGCGCTGCGGATGAGGCCCGGCAAGCCGCCGACGGCCGGTGACGGGCCGCCGTCGGTGGTGCGCAGCGCGATCCACAGGCGCGGCGGTCGCGCCAGCGTGGCAAGCTCGGCCAGGACGGCGGCAGCGCGGGTGACCTGAGCACGGGCGTGAGTCGACGACGTCCCGTGGAATCCCTTTGCGGGATCGGCCGGCGCGATCACCAGGCCGTCGTAGTCGGCTGTTGCCTCCTCGGCCTCGTCGTGACGTAACTGTGCGGCGAGCCGGTGGGGGAAGGTGTCGGGGTCGGTGAGGGCGTGGGTGAACATCCGGGTGCCTTCACCCAGGGCCTCGGCGAGGTCGCGGCCCCAGTCGGCGTCCGGCTCCGCCACGACCAGCCACCGGGTGGCGCCAGCCGTACTGCCGGCGTCTCGCGCGAGCGGAACCGGCTCCCACGCCTGGTGGGCGACCCGCTGCTGGAAGCGTTGCTCGGGCGAGGTGATGTTCACCAGACGCAGACCGTCGATCTCAGCGGTAACCACACCCTCCAGGGTGGTCAGCACCGCGCTCGCGCAGAACTCCAGGCGGCTGCCGGCGGTCATCGTGACATGGGCCAGCCGGGTGTGGCCGACTCGGCCGTGGACGCGGATGTCGCCGATGCCGGCGACCATCACCGGTCCCGGCTCGGTGTCATGGCGCAACAGCCAGATCGCCGCGGCACTCTGCACCATCGCGTCGATCAACGCCGGGTGGGCCGTCATCGTCCAGGCGGACACGCGCGCCGCGTCGGGGATACGGATCGTGCCGATCGCCCGGGTGTTGTCCTCGTGCAGCCGCAGGCGTTCGGTCGCGGCGAACGCGGTGCCGTGCTGCACGCCGTGGCGTTCCTCGAAGCGCCGGTACAGTACCGCGGGCGCCACGTCCTGCCAGTCGGTGTCGTTCTCGGGCGGCGTGCTGAGCGTGGCTTCCGGCCGGGTGGGCAGCGCGCGCACCGTGGCGCGGGCATGCACCACCGGACCGCTCTGGTTCCCGGCCAGCACGATCGCCTCGTGCTCATGCTCGTGCTCGCGGTCGCCGGTGGTGAGCGTGAGGCGCGTGGTGACCGTCGGTTCCGGTGCGAGCACCAGGGGCGTGTCCAGACTGAGACCAGCCAGTGCGACGTGCTGCGTGTCGAGGACGCGCGTGGCGGCGGTGAGCATCATGTCGGCGATCGCGGTCCCCGACAGCACCGGCACACCGGCGACCTGGTGATCGGCCAGCCAGGGCACACGGGCCGGGCTGATCGGGGTCTGCCAGAGGTGCCGCCCCGGATTGTCCGGATCGTGCACGTACCCGCCGAGCAAGGGGTGCTGGTCGGCCCCGACCAGACGCGGCGCGATGAGTTGGTAGGGCGGCTCCGTGCCGCCGTGCCTGATCCGCCGCCATGTGGTGGGCGGGAGTTCCGCCAGTGCTCCGTCGCGGTAGCGGCGGGACCAGTCGACGTCGGCACCAGCACAGTGAGCGCTCAGCAGGTGGGTCAGGAAGGTGTGGCGGTCAGGGGCGTCGCGGCGCAAGGTGCCGAGCGCGACCGCTTCTTCGACACCGAGGTCGCGGGTGGTGTCGGTGATCGCCCCCACCGCGAGCGGGTGCGGCGAACTCTCGATCAGCAGGCGGTGCCCCGCGTCCACCGCCGCGACGCACGCGGCGGCGAACCGGACGGGACGGCGGAGGTTGTTCACCCAGTACCGGGCGTCGAGCAGCCCCGGATCGCAGGGGTCGTCGGTGACTGTGGAGTAGAAGGGCAACCGGGGCTGTCGAGGGGCGAGCCCGCTCAGGGTCTTGTGCAGCTGGTCGAGGATGGGGTCGACGTGTGCGGAGTGCGACGCCACGTCGACGTCGATCATCTTGGTCAGGACGCCGCGACCAGTCCACTCCCGCACCAGAGCGGCTATCTGTGCCGGGGCGCCGGACACCACGGTGGCCTTCGGTGCCGCGAGCACCGCGATGGACACCCGATCGGCCTGGGCACGGTCGAGATCGGTGGCGACCTCGTCGGCTCCCATCCGCACCGACGCCATGGCGCCACCGGTGATCGTGCTCATCAACGCCGACCGCCGGCAGATCACCGCGGCGGCATCGGCCTGGGTCAGCGCCCCAGCGACCACCGCCGCCGCCACCTCGCCCATCGAGTGCCCGATGACACCGGCCGGCTGCACCCCCCAAGATCGCCACAGCGCAGTCAGCGCAAGCTGAACAGCGAACAGCGTGGGCTGCACTCGCGCGATCCCGCTCAGCCGCGCGGGATCGCGGAGCATCGCCCGGAGCGAGAACCCGCTCTCGGCCTGTACCAACGGTTCCAGTGCGTCGATCGTCCGGTGGAACGCCGGTTCAGCGTCCAGCAGGCCCTGGCACATGCCGGGCCACTGCGATCCTTGTCCGGTGTAGACGAACACCGGACCCGCGTGCCCGTCGGGCAGCAGCACGGGACCCGACACCACCGATTCGCTCTCCAGCCCGTCTCCCAAGGCCCGCGCGGCCTGGACGATCTCGGCCCGGTCCGCGGCGATCAGCCCAGCGCGGTGCGTCGCGTGCCACCGGCGCGTGTTCAGCGTGTGGGCGAGATCGGCCAGCGGCGTCACCCGGCCCGCGGTGTCGTTGCCGAGCCAGTCGGCGAGGCCGGTCGCGTTGCGCGCCAGGGTTTCCGACGAACCCGCCGACAGCAGGTACACCTGTGGGCCCGCTCCTGAGGCGGGGGCCTTGGCGCCGGGCACAGTGGCTGAGGGGCGCCGCGAAGAACCGCTGCGGGTGGGCGCCTGCTCCAGCACGAGGTGCGCGTTGGTGCCGACCAGTCCGTACGAGGACACCGCCGCCAACCGGGTCCCCTCCGGGACCGGCCACTCCCCCAAGGCGGTGGGCACGAACAACCGGGACTTCGCGCGCCGGGTGATCTGCCGGTTCCACGTCTGGAAGTTCAGGTTCGGCGGAATCAGACCGTGGCGCAACGCCTGGACTGCCTTGATCGTGCCGGCGATACCCGAGACCGGCTCGGTGTGCCCGATGTTGGTCTTGACCGAACCCAGCGCACAAGCACCTCGGCCGACCCCGTACACCGCGTCCAACGACTCGAACTCCACCGGATCGCCCACCGCGGTGCCCGGGCCGTGGGTCTCCACCAGACCCACGGCACCGGGATCGACGTCCGCGCGCGCCACCACCCGCTGGAACAACTCCTGCTGCATCACGGTGGACGGCGCAGTCAACCGGCCCGACCTGCCGTCGTTGTTCGTCCCCGACCCCCGGATCACCGCCAGCACCCGATCACCGTCACGCCGAGCGTCGGCCAACCGCTTCAGTACCAACGTCCCCGCGCCCTCTCCGCGCACGTAACCGTCGGCGCGGTCATCGAAAGCGTGGCAATGCCCTCGCTGGGACAAGAGGTACGGTGCTTCCAGGTGGTGGGTCTCCGGCGAGATCATCAGCATCACCGCACCGGCCAGCGCCAGTTCGCAGTCGCCCGCGTTCAACTGCGTGCACGCTACGTCGACCGCGACCAGACCGGACGAACAATGCGTGCCGACCACCATCACCGGACCGCGGAGGTCGAGTCCGAACGCCACGCGGCCGGCGGCACCGGCATGGAAGTTGCCGAACAGGTACAGAGAATCCAGCGCCTCCTGGACGGGCCTGGCCTCCCGCCAGATGTTGTCCGGCGAGTACACCCCCATGTACACGCCCGTACGTGTTCCCCGTACCCGGTCGATCGGGAGCCCGGCGTGCTCCACCGCCTCCCACGACACCTCCATCAGCATCCGAAACTGCGGGTCCACCCACGGCGCCTCCACCGGAGCCACCGAGAACGCCTCCGGGTCCCACGACCACGGATCACCCGCGACGAAGCACCCCACCCCGTAACGATTCACACCATCGGGATGCTGATGCCCCTGTAGCCGAGCCGCGTCCCACCGCCCCGCCGGCACCGGGCCGACCGTCTCTCGTCCACTGGCCACCAAGTCCCACAGACCGGTCGGTGACCCCACACCCCCCGGCAACCGACACCCCATACCGATGATCGCGACAGGGTCCTCAGCCGACGCTGCCATGAATGCGACACCCCCATACTGTTCAGCTCACGAAGCCGGACTCGACGACAACCTCCGCACAGCCACCGGCGGCCGCCGCGGCCCACAGGCCCTCCTGAAGCGGCCGCGCCTCCCGGACCCCGGCGCGCTCCACAGCCTCCCGGCCCCTTCCAACAGCAGCCGGAATGCGGATCCACCCACGGCTGCTCGTTCGGGGCCGGCGAGGACGCCTGCGGACGCCTGCGGACGCCTGCGGGACCCACGCCCGCCCATCCCCGTCCAGGAAACAGCCGCGGTCCGCGCGAACCATCAGCCCCCGATCACGCATCGCCTTCAGCCACGCCGCGTCCCACCGGCACCGAGCCCACCGCACCCCGCCCCGCGGCCATGTGCGACCACAACTCCGCAGGACTCAGTACACCGCTCGGGCACCGGCAGCTGATCCTGGCCCGCGCGACCGGCTCCACGCTCGCGGCAGACATGGCGCACCCTCCTACCCGGCGGTCGCCCTGCTGTAGACGAACCTGTACACCGGCACCCGACAACCCGCCACCAACTCCATCTCCCCAGTGGGCTCGAACCGCTGATGCCGCCGCAAGGCGCGCACGCGGGGCGCTCGTGGCCAACAGCGCGCAATGCCCGGACATCGCACGCCTGGCACATGCACCCGCTTGCTCGTGCGAGATCCCATGAGTTCCCCTGAGTCCTGCCGAGTCCCTGTCCTCGTGACCAGGGGGTTCTGTCTCCTTGGGGCGTTCTTCGAGCTGGTGACGTAAATTCAGGATTCTTGAGCTGTTCTCAATTCGTCCGATCGGTCTGCGATCAGGGTGAAGGTGAGGAGTCTCGGGTTGGCGCTGGCAGCCGTACGCGACCTGCGCGAGTTCCGTGATCCGGTCTCGGAGGAGGAACTGGAGCAGTTCGAGACCGACGTGCTTGCCGGGGTCGTCCTCGCGCGGGATTCGGCGGGGCTGGCGGACGGCACCATCCGAGGGGACGTCGGGCACCTGGACCAGATGCGGGCCTGGTTCGGCCGACCGCTGTGGGATATGGAGCCGACCGATGCCGAGGGGTACTTCGGGAAGGCGCTGCGGGGCTCGCCGAGCGGCACCCGGCTGGCTCGCGCGCAGGCGCAGACCACGTACTTCCTGTTCCTGGAGGTGCGGCACAAGGTCGAGATCCACCGCATGACCGGGTGAGTCGTCGAGTGCCCGGTCGACGAGATGAACCGGCCCCGCGGCTCCAAGGACGCGGCTTCGCGGATCCCGCCGACCAAGCCGGAGATCAAGACGCTGGTCACCAGCTGGGGCGGAGAGCCGGCGACGCCCGGCCGGCAAGCTCTGGACCACCCGGGCAACCCGCAACCTCACCGCCACCCTGGAACGGCTCCGTGTTGACCGTCAGCTCGAAGAGGCCCTGACCCACGGCGCCGACCCGCTCCACCTCGCGCTCGTCTTCGGCATCGACGAGAAGACCGCCATCCGCTACGCAGCTTCTCCAGGCCGAGATCGAAGCCGGGGTATCGCCAAGGTGAGCCCAAAAGGGGTCATTTCGGTCAGGCCATGCCGACCGACCAGGGACGGGACACCTTCGTGTCCGTTGTGGACAGCTTCGGGAGTCGTGGGCCGACTCAGCGGGCCGTCGGAGCGGGCAGCGTGACCGCCTCGCGCAACTCGTCGGAGGCCTGGGTGATGAGCTGGGAGAGGGAGGCGTCCGGGGAGGTCAACCAGCGGGACGTGGCGCGCCGGTGGATCGCGAGCACCACGTCGATGATGAAGCGCGCCTTGCCGGGCTCGACGCCGCGGCGCTCGAGCGCCAGCGCCAGCGCGTCGGCGATGTCGGCGAGTTTGATCAGATCGCGCTCAGCCAGTGCCGGGTTGGCGGCGATCACTCTGGCACGGCGCAGCAGGAACTCACGCGGGCGAAAGATCTCCTCGGCGGTTCTCAGCGCGGTCAGCAGCGCCTCGATCGGGGTGAGGTCCGGGTCGGCCGCCTCGACCTGGGCGACGAGGTGGGCCTCGAGTTCGTTACCGGCGAAGAGGACTTCCCGCTTGTCGGGGAAGTAACGGTAGAAGGAGCGCTCCTTCAGACCGGCGGCGCCCGCGATCTGCGCGACCGAGGTGCGCTCGAACCCCTGCGTCTCGAACAGCTCGAGCGCCGCGCGCTCGAGTCGGCCTTGTGCGTCGGATTCCCATCTCGGCATGCCCACCAGGGTACGACAACAGCATCTGTTGTCACGGTGCTATCGTCGATGACAACAGATGCTGTCATCACTTGAGGGATCGCCATGAAGGCTCTTCAGTTCGACCGGTTCGGGTCCCCGGACGTGATCGTGCTCCGCGACGTCCCACAGCCGGAGCCGGGACCCGGTCAAATCCGGATCGCCGTGCGGGCGTGCGGCCTGACACCGGCCGACTGGCACGTCGTCGACGGTCTCCTCGCCGGCCATCTGCCGCCGCTGCCGCGCGGGCTCGGCCTCGAGATCGCAGGCACCGTCGACGCGCTCGGCGAGGGCGTCACCGGCGTCCGGATCGGCGACCGCGTGTTCGGCCCGGCCACCTTCGACGGCCCGACGGCCGGTGCTGCCGAGTACGCGCTGATGCCGGCCTGGGCACGCATCCCCGACGGCGTCACCGCCGAGCAGGCCGCCGCGTTGCCGATGGCGGCCGAGACGGCGTGGCGCGCGCTCGACGACCTCGGCGTCCAGCCGGGTGAACTGCTGCTCGTCCACGGCGCGGGCACCACCGTGGGTGAGGCAGCGGTGCGCTTCGCGCTGCACCGGGGTATGCAGGTGATAGCCACCGCCGGGCAGACCCGGGCAGCAGCTCTGGAAGAGATCGGCGCCCAGGTGACCGCCTACGGCGAGGGCATGGCCGAACGCGTCAGGGCACTGTCCGGAGGCCACATCGACCGCGCCCTCGACGCGGCGCCGACCGGCGGCCGGATCGACCGCGCCGACCAGCCAAGCCCGGCCGGCGGTTCACTGCCGACGCTGATCGGGCTGACCGGGGAGCCCGACCGTGTCCTCACCGTCTCGGACTTCGCCGCCGCGGCCGAACTGGGCGTCCGGACCACCACCGAGATCCGCTACGACCAGATGGACGAGTTCGCCCGGCTCGCCGGCGAAGGCGTCCTGGTCATACCGGTCGCCCGCACCTACACCCTCGACCAGATCCAGGAAGCGGCCGAACTCAGCCAGTCCCGCCGCCCCGGCGGCAAGCTCATGCTCGTCCTGTGATCGCCCTGCCGGCCTGACAAAGCGAGACCACCTCGACAAGGAGCGGAGTTACTGATCTCTTCGGGTTGTTGTCGAGTGGCGGGCCGTTCTGAGTCTGGTGCCGGTGAGGCAGCCGTCGATCAGGTCGGGGCGGCGCTGGATGTGCCGTAGGCCGCGGCGGAGGGTGCGTTCGAGGTGGTCGTCGTCGGTGAAGGCGACGTTGGCCAGTGGGCCGTGCGGCAGGAGTGACCACACGCCTTCCACCGGGTTGAGATCCGGTGCATAGGAGGGCAGGTGGACGATGGTGAGCCAACCGTGCTCGTCCGCGTACTGGCGCATCCCGGCGGTTCGGTGGGTGTTGAGATTGTCCCAGATGAGGACAATGGGAGCTTTGAGCTGGATGTGAGCGCGGACGACGAGGTCGCGGTAGTCGGTCCAGGCGAAGCTGTTGCGTCCCTTGCCCCGATGCTTGCGGTGCCGACGGGGCCGGTAGATCAATCGGGAGGGCTCGCCTGGCCGATATCAGCACAGCGCGGCAATCGAGTAGCGGCGCCAGGACCGGCCGCGCACCCGCACCACCGGCGTGTGTCCGTGCCGGCCCCAGGTGCGGGCCCGCGGCGGGGTCATCCCGAACCCCGCCTCGTCCTCGAACACGATCCAGGCCCCGAGCGCCGCCGCAGTCATTCCGCCTGCGGCCACACGTCCTTCTTCCACAGCTCGACGGCGTGCTCGTCCCGTTCCAGCGCCCGACGGGCCGGCGACTGCCAGGACCAGCCGTGCCGGTGCAGCAGCCGCCATACCGCCGACGACGAGACGTTCAGGCCGAACCGCCACAAGATCAGTGCCCGGATGCGGGTCAGAGTCCACCGCTGGTCTTCCCAGCCATGCTCGGCCGGGCCTTTGGCCAGTTCCTCCTTGAGTTCGGCGAACCGGTCGTCGGTCAGCCTGGGGAGCTTCGGCGGTCCGGCCGAGGCGAGGGCCGCCGCCCTGCCCTGGCGCCAGGCCCGCCGCCAGCGCTCCACCGACCGCTCACTCACCCGTAGGTTCTTCGCGATCACGGCGTTTCTCTCGCCCCGCGCGAACCGCTCACCGGCCTCATACCGGATCCGTTCCCGAAACTGCCGTCGCTCGGCGGTCAGCCCGCCACCCTGCGCGTACCGCATACCACCGGCCTACCGCAGGGATCACCACCCGTCACCCATCACGACAACACCCCGACAAGCTCAGTAACAGCGGGATGACAGCGGCCGTTCGGCCCCTGTAACCCGCTCCGTCACAGGGTGGGGCCCATGAGCGATGAGAGTACGAAGGCGACGATCGAGGTCGTCGGTTTACGTAAACGCTTCGGTCCCCAGCTGGCTCTGGACGGGATGACGTTCACCGTGCGACCCGGGCGGGTGACCGGCTTCGTCGGGCCGAACGGCGCGGGCAAGTCCACCACCATGCGCGTGATCCTGGGCCTTGACGCAGCTGAGGAGGGAAAGGCCCTGGTCGGCGGGGTACCGTACCGCACCTTGCGTCGTCCGCTCCGGCATCTGGGGGCCCTGCTCGACGCCTCCGCGCTCCAACCGAGCCGCACCGCCCGTAACCACCTGCTGTGGCTGGCCCACTCACAGGGCGTGCCGCCCCGGCGCGTGGACGAGGTCATCGAACAGGCCGGCCTGGGCACGGCGGCCCGGCGCAAGGCCGGCGGCTTCTCGCTGGGCATGCGCCAGCGCCTGGGGATCGCGGCGGCGCTGCTCGGCGACCCGCCGGTGGTCATGCTGGACGAGCCGTTCAACGGCCTCGACCCCGACGGCATCGCGTGGATGCGCGGCTTCCTGGCGGAGCCGGCCCGGCAGGGCCGCGCCGTCCTGGTCTCCAGTCACCTGATGGGCGAACTCGAAGACACCGCGGACCACCTCGTGGTGATCGGCCGCGGCCGGGTCGTCGCGGACACCAGCGTGTCCGAGCTGCTCGCCGAGGCGTCCGGTGACCGGGTCACCCTGCGTACCTCCGCGCCTGCGCGCGCCGCCCACGTCCTGCGCGGCGCGGGCGTCACCGTTCTCACCACCGGCGCCGATGCCCTCGGCGTCACGGGCCTGCCCGACGAGGAGATCGTGGCCCTGCTCGCCCGGAACGGGGTGCCCTTCTCCCAGGTGTCCGCGCACCGGGCGACGCTCGAAGAGGCGTACATGGACCTCACCCGGGACGCGGTGGAGTACCGGGGCGTCCCGGCGGGGGAAGCCACGCGATGACAGCCACCCTCACCCCTCGCTCCCCGGCCACGAAGGGCGCTGAGCGGAGCGGGTTCGTCAGGACGCTGCACGCCGAGTGGACGAAGTTCCGTACGGTACGCGGCTGGGTCCTCGCCATGGCGGGGGCGCTCCTGGTGACGATCGTGGTCGGCCTGCTCGGCACGGCCGCCCCCGGCGATGGCGGCGCCGACTCCGCCTCGTATCCGAAGGGTCCCGGCGGCGAGGCCGCCAATGACAGCTTCTACTTCGTCCGCAAGACGCTCACCGGTGACGGCACTCTCACCGTTCCCCTGCGGTCGCTGACCGGTGTGGTCGACAACGGGGTCGGCAAGTCGGCCCCGGGCGTCCAGCCCTGGGCGAAGGCCGGGATCATCGTGAAGGAAAGCCTCGCCCAGGGATCCCCGTACGCGGCGGTCATGGCAACCGGCGGTCACGGCGTACGCATGCAGTACGACTACACGCACGACACGGCGGGCCCTTCCGGCAAGGTCACCCAAGAGTCACCGCGTTGGCTGCGCCTGGTCCGCTCCGGTGACAGTCTCACCGGTTCCACCTCCACCGACGGCTCCCACTGGACCAAGGTCGGCCGTGTGAAGCTGCCTGGGCTCGCGCGCACCGTACAGGCCGGGCTTTTCGCGACGTCGCCGGAGGCGAAGCAGGACACCGGGGCGGGCGCGGGCTTCAGCCCTGCCGTGGCCACCGGCACCTTCGGCCGCCCCGCACTCACCGGCGACTGGTCCCGGGGGGCGTGGAGCGGCACACAGGTGGGCGGCGACGCCGGCACCTCCGGCAGCTACACGAACACCCTCAAGGGCGGCTTCACCCGCACCGGCGGCGGGTTCACCGTGACCGGGGCCGGTGACATCGCACCGGTCGTCGGCGGGCCCGTCATGGGCGTCGGCTTCTCCGTCGAGAACTTCCTCGTCGGCACCTTCGCCGGGCTGATCGTGGTGATCACCGTGGGCACGGTGTTCATCACCGGCGAGTACCGGCGCGGTCTGCTGCGTACGACCATGGCGGCAACTCCCCTACGAAGCCGGGTACTTGGTGCCAAGGCTCTGGTGGCCGGGGGTTGCGCGTGCGCCATCGGCCTGGTCGCCGCCGCGATCACCCTTCCCCTCGGGGAACACGGCGCGCGAGGCCGGGGCTTCCACGTCTTCCCCACCACATCGGCAACCGAAGTGCGCGTCGTGGTCGGCACCGGCCTGCTCTGCGCGGCCGCCACCGTGCTCTCCCTCGGCGTCGGTGCCCTGCTGCGGCGCAGCGGCACGGCTGTCACCCTGGTCGTCGCGTCGATCGTGCTGCCCTTCTTGCTTGCCACCTCCGGCGTACTGACCCCGGGCGTCTCGGAGTGGCTGCTCCGGGTGACCCCGGCCGCGGGCCTCGCCATCCAGCAGACCCTGCCCCAGTACGCGCAGGTGCTCAGCGTGTACGAGCCGTCGACCGGCTACTACCCGCTTGCGCCATGGGCCGGCTTCGCCGTGCTGTGCGGATACGCCGCGCTCGCCTTCGGTCTGGCCGTGGTGCGGCTACGCGGGAGGGACGTATGAGTCTCCTGAGCAGCGCACGACTCACGAGCGCGGCGGAGGGTGCGTGGCGCGGGGTCTTCGGCCGCGCCCTGCACGCGGAGTGGACGAAGCTGCGCACGGCAGGAGACATGGGCAGGTTGCTCCTGCTCGCCGTCGCACTGACCGTGGCCGTCGGCTGCGGCACCGCCAAGGCCGTGAAGTGCCCGGACGCGGGGTGCGGCCAGGACGCCGTCAAGCTCGCCCTGACCGGCGTCACCGTCGGGCAGGCGGTCATGGCCGTCTTCGCGGTACTGGCCGTCAGCGGCGAGTACGGCACCGGCATGATCCGCACCACGTTCACGGCGGTGCCGAACCGGCTCACCGTCCTCACCGCCAAGGCGACGGTTCTCACCAAGGTCGTCCTGGCCTCCGGGACGGTTGCCGTCCTGGCCTCCCTCCTCGTCGGCCGCCGCATCATGCCCGGCAACGGATTCACCCAGGCGCACGGCTGTCCCCCGCTGTCCCTGGCCGACGGCCCGACCCTGCGCGCGGCCGTGGGCTCGGTCCTCTACCTCGTCCTGGTCGCCCTGATCGGCCTCGGCGTGGCGACGGCGGTACGGGAGGCGGCGACCGCCATCGGGATCGTGCTCGGGCTGCTCTACCTCTTCCCGGTCGTCACCCAGGTGGTCAACGACCCGGAGTGGCAGCGCCACCTCCAGCGGTTCTCGCCCATGACCGCTGGACTCGCGGTCCAAACCACCCTCCATCCGCACGAGCTGCCCATCGGCCCATGGGCCGGCCTGGGCGTGCTCGCCATGTGGGCCGCGGTTGCGTTGCTGGTCGGCAACCTTCTGCTGCGCAGGCGTGACGCTTAGCCGCGCCGGGCTGTCCGCGAGCACGTTGGCTTCAGGATGCCGGCCCGGGCCCACTGCCCGTCGCCGATCGGGCCGCTTCCGCCTCGGGCATGGTGCGAGGGCGAGGGGTGAGTTCATGTCCAGCAGACGATGGAGCGCGCGGTGACGTGAGCGGCGTCAGGAGGCGACGGGCCGGCCCCCCGGAGTCAGTGCTGGATCAAACCACCGACCGGGACAGGAGCGACATGGCCGGTTGCCGGAACGCTCTGTGCCAGGGCGGGCCCGACGTCGACCAGCGATGGCCGGCGCAGGCGAGCGACGCCGGGGATCGGAGTCCAAACCGACTCAGAGGTATCGCCGTCCGGTTCGGGCCGGAGCCGGCCGCCGGTGATACGGACCTGGTAGAAGACGCCGGCGTTCTGCTGCTCGGTACCGGCACGGGCCTGGGCCGCGGGGATCACACTTGAGTCCACGCCCAGCAGGCGTTCGAAGCCTCCCCGGCATGGCCGTTCGCGCCCGCGCCGCCCCGGCCCCCGCCCACATCGCACACGTGGCTACCCGACGCGGCGGCCCAGGTCGGCGCGGCTTGCCCCCTGACGGTCGGTGAAGACGGAGTGCGCGTACTGCGTCACGAGGCGGGGTCGGCCGTCGGGGTGCCCGTGGGGGCACCGAGCGGTGGGTGCTCGAGCACGCGGGGCTTGTACTCGACCAGCTGGATGCGGCCGTCGAAGGTGCGGTGCTCGCTCATCTCCAGGGCAACATCCGGATAGCCGTCGTAGATGCGCTCTGCGCCCGTGGCCCCGGTGATCACCGGGAACATCACGACCCGGAAGCGGTCGACGAGTCCGGCTCGCAGCAGGGACCGGGACAGACTGAGGCTGCCGATCGTGCTGAGGAGACCCGAGCCACTCGCCTTCATGGCGCGGACCGCCTCGACGGCGTCGTCGCGGACGAGCGTGGAGTTGGCCCACGTCAGTGGCTCCTTGAGCGAGGAGGAGAACACCACCTTGGACGCTTGCGTCAGCTCGTCCACGGACGCCTCTTCTTCGGGCCTGAACTCGTCTTGGCCGTCCGGGACCTCGCCTGCGGCGAAGCCCGACATCAGGCGGTAGGTGTTCGCCCCCATCAGATAGGTGACTTCGGGCTGCTCTTTGAGCCACGCGAGGTACTCCGGGCCCTCCAGGCCCCAGAACCCGGGCCATCCCTCTCCCGACGCGTGGCCGTCGAGGGAGGTGATGAAGTCGACGAGGAGTTCCGACATGGCAGTGTCCTTTCTTCGGGTGTCACGAGCTTGGACCGGTCGGACGCCACAAACTCATCGGCCGCGCCGTGGAGTAATGCGAGAGCCCATGACACCGCAGCCGATCAGGTCGCGGAGTGGCGCTGCTTCGGGGCCCGGAGGCCTACATGGCTGCCCTCCGCACGCACGGGATTCGTGGACAGGTCGTCGAACGGCTGTTGGTACTGGCTACGATCCGTTTCGGGCCGGTGGAGTTTCTGACAGACAAGCAGGCCGGGACGTACGGAACATTCGGGCGCGTGGGCACCTGGGCCCGCATCAGGGCGAGCGAGCGGCGACCCGCCACAGCACGGTGGTGAACGCCTCGCAGTTGAGTCGGCGTCGGGCGTGCCGCCGGTGGTGGCGAAGACACCAGGGCGGTCGGCGCGGTGCCGAGGGCGATGCCCAGACGCATGGCGGTGTTGAACAGGCCCGACGCAGCCCCGGCGTCCTCGTGCGGCACCCTGGCCGGCGACATGTTGGATGCCCGGCAGGTACGTGGCGTACCGGGCCTGGCGTGCTGTGGCCCTCTCACCGTGGTCGTCCTCGCGGGCGGCCGGCGTGGCGCCGCAGGCGCGGCTGGTGGCGGGCCTGGCCGGGTGGGGGCCGGCCAGAGCCTGTGGTGAAAGTGCAGGACACAGCCACGCGGGGTGATTTCCTAGGCGGGGCCGGTCTGTTGGCGAGCGGAGGGCACGAGTGTCGGTGGATGAGTCGTGGGAGAAGATCGAACGCTGGCTGGACCAGTATGCTCCGCAAGAACAGCCCCTACCAGGGCCGTGCACCCGCCCCGAGTTGGACGGCCTCTACAGCGCGCTCGGCGTGCGGCTGCCCGAGGATGTTGAGCAGTCGCTGTTACGGCACAACGGGTCGGGGCTCACCGATGTCATCCCGTCCACATACACGCTTCACAGCGTCCAGCAAATCGCTGACGATCACCTTGGAACGCTCAAGTACCGGGTGAAAGACGATTGCTATGGCTCGCACGACAGCCGCTTGATCGTGCCGATCGGCGCGCTCGGCGAGATGCAGCTCGTCGTCGACACACAGACAGGACATCTCGGGTCATGGGACATCGAGGAGACCGGCTACCGCTGGTTCGAAGGCCCGGGGTGGGCATCCCTTTCGGCCGCGCTCGACGTCACAGGCAACGCCCTGGCATCCCCGCCCCCGTGGATCGCAGTCATGGGCGACGGTGACGAGTGGCGGGCCATCGACATGGACACCGATTTCCCGGGGACACTGGTCTGGGCCGACGTGAGAGGCTGAGGTCCGTCGCGAAAGTTGATCTTGATTGTGGATGATCAGGCCCTGTGGGGCGTGGAGATCTGACGATCGACCAGTGGGCGACCTGAGCCGCTGTTGCCGCGAGGCATCAAGTCGGGCCGTCCACCGGTATGGACACGGCGGCAGCGATGGACGGCATGCGGTGGCGGACCGGGGCGGGGGCCTGATCACCTAGGTTCTGTCGTCAAATGTCACGCCCACATCAGGAGTGAGGCGAGGGTGACTGCTGCGTGGTAGGACTCGGCGGTCTTGTCGTACCGGGTGG
>NZ_JBWKJZ010000027.1:0-131016 GCF_056431945.1 Streptomyces sp. NPDC045778 | reverse complement strand
ACGATCCGGCTCAACGCCGCCGTCGCACTGCCCTTGCCCGTCTTCCCGCCGTTCACCCGGTACACGATGTGCAGCTCGTCCGCGATCACCGTGGGCGTACGTCCGTGCCGCTCAGCCGCGTCCATAGGTGTCCTCCGCCTTCCAGAACCAGATGAAACCGCCGACCCCGGCGAGCAGTGCCCAGCCCACGGCCCACGCCCACACGTGCGCGGGGAGCTGGTCCGCGGGGAAGCTGTCGATGAGCGCGAAGCGCATCAGGTCGATGTAGACGGCGGCCGGGTTGGCCTCAAGGAGCACGGTCACCGCGCGCGGCAGGTCCCGGTCGGCGAGGACCTTGTCGATGCTCCACATCACCCCGGACGCGTACATCCAGGTCCGCAGCACGAACGGCATCAGCTGCGCCACGTCCGGGGTCCGCGCGCCGAGCCGGGCGAGCGCGAGCGCGAGCCCGGCGTTGAAGGTGAACTGGAGCGCGAGCGCGGGCAGGGCGAGGAGCCAGGACGCGGTGGGCGGCACGCCGAAGCACAGCAGGATCGCGAGCAGCGCGACCAGGGAGAAGAGCAGCTGCTGGAGCTGTTGGAGGCAGTACGAGACCGGCAGCGCGGCCCGGGGGAAGTGCAGCGCGCGCACCAGGCCGAGGTTGCCCGAGACGGCGCGTGTGCCCGCGAGGGCGGACTGCTGCGTGAAGGTGAACACGAAGACGCCGGTGACGAGGAAGGGCACGTAGTCGGGCACGTCGTGCTTGGTGTTCATCAGGACGCCGAAGACGAAGTAGTAGACGGCCGCGTTGAGCAGCGGCGTCATCACCTGCCAGAGCTGGCCGAGCTTCGCCTGGCTGTACTGGGCCGTGAGCCGGGCGGTGGCGAAGGCGGTGACGAAGTGGCGCCGCTGCCACAGCCGGCGCACGTAGGTGCCGAGCGGGACGCGGGCACCGCTGACCGTGAGGCCGTGGCGGGCGGCCAGCTCGGCGGGCGACGGGCCGGGGCGCGCGCCGTGGGTCGGGGCGTGGGGCTTCTCCAGGACTGGGGTCACGTCCGCTGCTTTCGCTCGGGGGCGCGGGGACGGCGGACGACACGCGGCACCCGAACACGTCGGGACGGGTCCGTATCGTCGCCACGCCGACAGTAGAGCGCTCCAGCGTCGGGACGCAACCGTATCGTCGTAACGTTCTATGCTGACCCCATGACGACGAGCGGCAAGACGAGCGACAAGGTGAGCGGCAAGAAGCCCGGTGAGCGGGGCCGCAGGGCGCCGGCCGGGGCCGCCGTGCTCCGCGAGGATGTGACCGAGGCCATCCGGTCCGCCGTCTTCGAGGAACTGGCCGCCGTCGGGTACGCGCGCATGTCCATCGAGGGCATCGCCCGCCGCGCGGGCGTCGGCAAGACCGCCGTCTACCGCCGCTGGCGCTCCAAGCTGCACCTCGTCCTCGACCTGGTGTCGGCGATCGCCGTCCAGGGCCTGCCCACGCCCGACACCGGCTCCCTGGAGGGCGATCTGCGCCTGCTGTACGAGGTGACGTCACGCGCCCTGCGCCACCCCGTGGCCTCCCAGGTGATCCCCGACCTGATGGCCGAGGCGGCCCGCAACCCCGACATCGAGGCGGCCCTGCAGAAGGCGCTCCGCGAGGGCCAGCACGGCGTCGCGAGCGGCATCGTGGCCCAGGCCGCCGCACGCGGCGAACTCCGCGAGGCCTTGGACGAGGAGCTGGCCCTCGACCTGATGTCGGGCCCGCTGTACTGGCGTGCGGTGGTGGTCCGGGGGGAGCTGCCCAAGGGGTACGTGGAGCGACTGGCGGCGGCGACAGGGGCGGCGCTGAGGGCGCTGTGAGCGCGGCGGCGTGACGTCGGGAGCTGGGGCGCGCGGGGGCGCGCGGTGGCCGCCAGGGGCGGGAAGCGGCCGCTCGCGCTCCCGATCCGGGCGAGTCCACTCTGGTCACGCGGCCGCAGGACCGGCAGGGTCGAGCACGTCCGCACCCTCACCGGAAGCTCCCGGTGCCACGCCGCCGGGGCGCCTCCCGAAAGGTCCGTCATGAGGCCCTTCCTGTGGCTCGCGCTCACCGTAGCCATGATCATCAACATGACCAACAGCCTGATCCTCGACGGCACGGCCAGGGACACCGTCGGCATCCTGTCCGGCGCCACCGCCATCGCCGTGATCATCACCCTGGTGAGGACACGCGAACGCCGCACCTGAGACGCGGCCGGGCCCGCGCCGCGGGGCAGAGCCAGCGGATGGCTGTCGCCCCTTCCGGCCGTCAGTGCGTGAACGACCGCTACGCCCCCGGGTGCTCGGTGGGGGCGCGTAGCAGTTCCACCAGGGACGAGATGCTCTGGTCGCCGCGGCCCTCGGCCATCGCCCGGCGCAGCAGGTCGTGCATCGGGCGGTGCCAGCTCACGTCGAGGCCGTGCTCGGTGCCCAGCTCTTCGTCGTACGGGATGCCCGCGTGGAAGATCTCGACGGAGGAGAGGGGGTCGGAGTAGTCGCCGCGGTCGATCTCCGCGGCGAAGGCCGGAAGGACGGAGGCGATCATCTCCAGCCACTTCTCCGTGTGCGGCACCAGCGTGTCCGCCTTCAGGCCGCGCGCGGTGACGAGGGCCGCGCCCTGGAAGAAGCCGAGCAGGGCGGGCAGCAGGGTGCCGCCGACGGCCAGCTCGTACAGGGCGGCGAGGTCCGGGTCGGGGCCGAGGAACTGGGTGTCGCCGCCCAGGACGCGCAGCGTCGCCTCGTGCTCGTCGAAGACGGCCCGGTCGCCGCCGTAGTACAGCAGGGTGTCGGGCTTGCCGACGGCCGTCGGTACGTTCTTGACCGCGCCGTCGAGGAAGCGGGCGCCGTGCCCGGTGGCCCAGGAGGCCATGGCGCGGGCGCCGGAGGGGCTGCCGGAGTTGAGGGTGACCAGGGCGCGCCCGGACAGCTCGGCGGCGGCCGGTTCCAGGGCGGTCAGGGTCGCGTCGTACGTCGTCAGGCAGGTGAGGGTCAGCGGGCTCGCGGTGAGGGCCGCGCGGATGTCCGGGGCGTGGGCCGCGCCCCGCTCGACGAGGGGCGCGGCCTTCTCGGGGCTGCGGTTCCACACGGTGGTGGGGTGGCCGGCGGCGAGGTAGGCCGAGGCGAGCGCCGCGCCCATCGCCCCGAGTCCGACGACGGTCACGGGCGTGCGGGCAGGCGTGGGCATGGAGGCTCCGATGCTGGGGCGGGGTGGGGGCGTTGATCGCTCACCCCAGCCTGGATGCCGCCGTCGCCTTCCTCAAGTACCGACTATTTAGTGCGTACTTACCCTTTGGTGGGTGCTCGCCCGGGTGGGTCAGGACGCCGCCGCGCGCTCCGCCTCGGGGTGCAGCCGCAGCCAGCCCGCCCACGCGGACTCGACCATCTCGCGCACGTCCCGCTTGGCCGACCAGCCCAGCTCGGCCGTGATGCGGTCGGCGGCGGCGACGACGCGCGCCGGGTCGCCCGGGCGGCGCGCGGTGACCTCGGCGGGGATGGCGTACCCGGTGACGTCGGCGATGAGGTCGACCATCTCGCGGACCGACACGCCCTCGCCCCGGCCGATGTTGAGGGTCAGGTCGGTGCCCTCGGGCACCTCGGTGAGGCGCCGGGCGGCGGCCACGTGGGCCTCGGCTACGTCGCTGATGTGGATGTAGTCACGCACGCAGGTGCCGTCGGGCGTGGGGTAGTCGGCGCCGAAGATCCGCGGGGACTCGCCGTGCGTGAGCTTCTCGAAGACCATCGGGACGATGTTGAAGACGCCGGTGTCGGCCAGGTCGGGGGAGGCCGCGCCCGCCACGTTGAAGTACCGCAGGCACGCCGTGCGCAGGCCCGTGGCGCGGCCCGTGGCGCGGGCCAGCCACTCGCCCGCGAGCTTCGTCTCGCCGTACGGGCTGATGGGGAGGCAGGGGGTGTCCTCGGTGACGAGCCCGTCGCCGGTCTCCGGCATGCCGTACACCGCGGCGGAGGAGGACAGGACGAAGGCCGGGACGCCCGCGTCCGTCATGGCCTCCAGGAGGACCCGGAGGCCTTCCACGTTCTCCCGGTAGTAGCGCAGGGGCTGCTCCACGGACTCGCCGACCTGCTTCTTCGCCGCGAGGTGGATGACGCCGGTGACCGCGTGCTCCTCCAGGGCGCGGGCGACCGCCCCGGCGTCCAGGGTCGAGCCGGTGATGAGCGGCACGCCGTCGGGCACGCGCGCGGGGATGCCGGTGGACAGGTCGTCGTAGACCACCGTCCGCTCGCCCGCCTCGGTCATGGCGCGGACCACATGCGCCCCGATGTATCCGGCGCCGCCGGTGATCAGCCAGGTCATGTCAGCTCGTCCCGTCGTGTCGTCTGTCGTGCGTCGTCTGTCGTGCGTGTCGCGTCGTCAGGCGTGTCGTGTGTCGTCTGTCGTATGTCGGGGGTCGTCCCGGAAGGTGCAGTCTTACAGAGGCGGGGTGAGGGGGATGTCAGTGGGCGTTTCCTCCCGGGTGCAGGGCGCGCAGGAGGCGCCCGAGCCGTCGCCGCGCGACCCCGGCGACGCCGAGCGCGCCCGGCGCGAGCCGCACCGCCAGGTTTCCCGCCTGGGTCGCGTACGGCTGGACGAGCAGGACGCCGCGCCGCCCGTCCGGCACCACCGTGCGGCGCAGCAGGCCGGGGCCCGGCACCGCGCGGGCGGTGGTCTCGCGGGTCGTGCCGTCGTCGAAGAGCAGGCGTACGCGCAGGTCGAAGACGTCGCCGTCGAGCGCGCCCAGGTCGATCCGCACCTCCGCCTCCCAGGTCCCCTCCGGCGTCCCGGCGCCGAACGCGGCCGTGCGGCGCAGCTCGGGGCGGCTGCCGCCCCGGGGCACCAGCTCCACGTCGACCACGGCGGGGCCGGCCTCGGCCACGCGTCCGTACAGCTCGTGCAGGCGCAGCCGCAGCGTGCCCGCGCGGGGGCGCAGCTCGGCGTCCACGGCGAGCGGGAGCAGCCGCAGCGGGCGGTGCAGGAGGTGGTCGAGGGTGACCTGGGGCAGGTCCGCGGACCAGACGGGTGTGGCGTCGCCCGCGCGCGCGTAGGGCGGGGCGAGCCGGGCCGGGCGCGCGGCCACCTGCTGGAGCCTGGCCAGGTCGCGGGGGCGTGGTGAGGCGAGCAGGACCCGGGCGATGACGCGTCCCGGCGCGGGCGCGGCCTCCAGGTCGGCGGTGTCGAACTCCGTCAGGTACGCGCGCGTGAGCGCCCACCACTCGCGCTGGTACGCGGTCCCGCGCGCGGGCAGCTCGCGCGTGTACATGCGCAGGGAGTGGTCGAGGAACTTGGCGCGGGCGGCCCGCGCGAGGGCCTTGCCGCCGCTGTCCCCGGTCGCGCGCAGGATGTCCACGGCCTGGCGGTGGGCCCCGACGCGCGCCTTCCAGTTGGCGATCCCGGACCGGTCGAGGGAGATCGACAGCTTGGCTGCGGCCCGCCGCACGTGCCAGACGTAGACGGGGTCCGGGACGAGCGCGATGCGCGGCGCCGCGGCGAGCACGCGCGCGCCGAAGACGAAGTCCTCGTAGAGGAAGTGCCCTTCGGGGAAGCGGACGGCGTGCTCGCGCAGGAAGTCCGTGCGGTAGAGCTTGTTGACGCACAGGGTGTCGTGGACCAGGCGCGGGCGCAGCTCGGGGCGGGCGACGAACGCGGGCTTGCGGTACAGCTCGGGCTGCCAGGGCTCCTCGCGCCCGGACGGCAGCTCGCGGCGCACGCACAGGCCGGAGGCGACCTCGGCGCCGTGGCGCGCGGCGGCGGCGAGCAGGGCCCCGACCGCGCCCGGCGGCAGCACGTCGTCGCTGTCGAGGAACATCACGTACTCGCCGGTCGCGGCGTCGACGCCGTCGTTGCGCGGGGCGCCGCAGCCGCCGCTGTTGGCCGCGCGGCGCAGGACCTCGAGGCGCGGCTCGGTTTCGGCCAGGCCGTGCAGGACCGCGAGGCTGTCGTCGGTCGAACAGTCGTCCACGGCGATCACCTCCCGGACGGCGGGGCCCTGGGCGAGCGCGGAGCGCACCGCGTCCGCGACGTGGGGGGCGTCGTTGTAGCCGATCACGACGACGGTGACGCACGGCGCCGTCCGCTGGGCTTGAGGTGAATTCCGTTCCACGAGGGAAATGTTAGGGCTTTACAGGAATTGTCCGATTAAGGTTCCGTGATGGTGCGTACACCTCATATGTGATGAATATCGGGCAGATCCGAGAGAAGCTCTTCTTCGTGCGGGCCGAGCAGGACGTGCGGGGCGTGCGGGGCACCCGGTTCCAGGGGACGGGGCGGCTCCGGGGGGCGGTCGTCGTCCTCGCGCCCGCCCTCGTCATGCTCGCCGTCGGCCTGTGGGGCGTCGAGCGCGGCAACGTCTGGCGGGACGAGGGCGTCACGCTCCAGGTCGCGCGCCGCTCCCTGCCCGAGATCTGGCGGCTGCTGCGCAGCGTGGACGCCGTGCACGGCCTGTACTACCTGCTCATGCACGCCGTGCTCCCGCCCGGCGCGGGCGAGCTGGCGCTGCGCCTGCCGTCCGTGCTCGGGGCGGCCGCCACCGCCGGGCTCGTCGCCGCCGTGGGGGCGCGCCTGACCCGCCCGCGCGTCGGCCTGTGGGCGGGACTCCTGTACGCGGTGACGCCGCTCACCGGGCAGTACGCGCAGCAGGGCCGGTCGTACGCGCTCGTCGCCGCCGGGGCCGCCCTGGCCACGCTGCTGCTCGTCCGGGCCGTCGAGCGTCCCGCGCGACCGGGGCCGTGGTGCGCGTACGCCGCCGCGACCGCCGCCACCGCGCTGCTGCACGAACTGGCCGCGCTGCTGCTCGCCGCGCACGCCGTGACCCTGCTGCTCGGCCGCGTGGCGCCGCGCGTGTGGCGGGCCTGGGCGGGCGCGGCGGGCCTGGCCGTGCTGCCCCTCGTGCCGCTCGCCCTGGTCTCGCACCGGCAGGCGGCGCAGGTCGGCTGGCTGCGCCCGCCCGACGGCGCGGCGGCCGTGCGGCTCCTGCGGGAGTTCACCGGGCCGACGCTCGCCGTACTCGGCGTCGAACTCGCCCTCGCCGCGCTCGCCCTGTGCGGGCCCTGGGCCCGGCGCCGCGCCGGGCTCCCCCTCCAGGCGGTGGCCCTGCCGCTGCTCGTCGTGCCGCCCGTCGCGCTGCTCGCGGTGTCGCAGCAGTGGCCGCTGTACCACGCGCGGTACGTGCTCTTCGCACTCGCGGGCGGGCCGTTGCTGGTGGCGGCGGGTGCCGATCGGGCGGCGGGGGTGCTCATCGGCGGGCGCGGGCGCGGTGTCGTGGCCGTCGTCGGCGCGTTCGCCGTCGGCTGTGTCCTGTGGTGGCAGTTCCCCCTGCACCGGAGCGACCGGGCGGCGGGACGCGGCGAGGACCACGCGGCGCTCGCCGCCGTCGCCGCCCGCGAACTGCGCCCCGGTGACCCGGTCCTGTACCTGCCGCTCATCGCCCGGCGCGTCCCGCTCACCTATCCGGACGCCTTCCACGGCGTACGGGACGTGGCCCTGCGGACGTCCGGCGCCGCGTCCGGGACGCTCTACGGCCGCGAGGCGGGGCCCGCCGAACTGCGCCGCAGGCTCGCGGGCGTGGACCGCCTGTGGGTGCTCTCCGAGGCGGGCCCGCTGCGGGGCGCGGCGGGCGACCGGGGCGGCACGGAGGCCGTCAAGCTCACCGTCCTGCGCCGGGAGTTCGCGCGGCGCGCCGAGTACGTCACGGTGGGTGGGGCGCTGCGGCTCTACGTACGCCGCTGACCGGCCCCGCCGACCCGGGCCAGGACTTCCCCGGTGCGCGGCCCCCACGCCACCACCACCGCTTCCGGCGGCACCCGCTGCGCCGGGTCGAGCAGCAGCCAGCGCACGTCGTAGCGGCGGACGATCTCCGCGCGCTCGGCGCGGGTCGCGTCCGGCGCGAGGTACGCCCGCACCGCGCGCAGGCGCCGCTGCCGCACCTCCTCGTCGAGCGAGGTGTCCGGCCAGGCGGGCGCGACGAGGTTGGCCCCGAAGGCCGGGAGCGAACGCGTGGGCCGGTAGCCGTCGGTGAGCACCACATCGCCGGGGTGCAGCCGGGCCGCCGCCCAGGTGTAGCCGGGCCAGCGCGGCGGCTGGTCGAAGCCGATCGGGTCGAGCGTGCGGGGCACCACCGCCCCCGCCTGGATCTGGAAGAACCCGACGGCCGCCCCGAGCGCGGTGGCTCCCGCGAGCGCGGCCCGGCGCGTGCCCCACGGGCGGGGGGCCGCCAGCTCGATCGCCAGGGCGAACTGGAGGGGGACCAGGGTCAGGCCGAGGATGCGGCCGTACGTGTAGTGGCCGCTGAACCAGCCGTAGGCGACGACCGCGCAGTCGAGCGCGAACATCAGGACGAGGGGGTCCCTGCGGTCGCGGTACCAGCGGGCCGCCAGGGCGGGGAGGCCCAGGGCCGCCAGCCAGAAGCGCTGGGGCATCTCCGTGTAGAGCTGTCTGTGGATGCCGTCGACTGAGGAGTCGCCTACGAGGGTGAGGGGGTTGAAGTAGGGCCAGGTTGTCGCTACTGCCACGGCGGCCGTGGCGGCCAGGGCCCAGTGGAACAGCGCGGGGCGCTGTCGTGCTGCGCCCACCCGTGCCGCCCTGCGGCACGATTGCCCGCAGCGGGTGTGTGGCTGGCCGCCGTCGCCGTCGTCGTGTGGTCGCCCGTAGCGGGTGTGTGGCTGGTCGCCGTCGCCGTCGTCGTGCGGCCGCCCGCCGCCGGCCGCGAACGCCGCCACCCCGATCACCGCCGCCACCGAAGAGATCGGGTGGATCAGCAGGATCGCGCCGCACAGCGCGCCAAGACCCCCGTACCCCCACAGCGAATTCGGGCGCGTGGCCGCCCAGGACCAGGCCCAGAACGTCAGGCCGATGGCGAAGGTCGACGGGTAGCCGAGGTTGCCCGTCATCGACATCAGGCCCAGGTAGCCGCTCCACCAGGCCATGCGGGTGCCCCACAGGAGGACCATCGCCGCGAGGGCGAGGACCGGGGCCCAGGGCCGGGGGGTGAGGGTGCGGACGAAGCGGCCGATGCCGGTGAGGAGGACGAGCAGGTTCAGGGGCCCGCAGAGCTTGACCGTCTCCCATCCCGTCAGGCCGGTGGCCCGGGCGAGCAGGGCCTGGGCGAGGGCGTACGGCGAGTAGTACGCGCTGCCGTCGCCCGGCAGGTCCGCCATCGGGTGGGCGGGGTGGAGCAGGTCGGCCTTGAGGCGTTCGACGACCGCCGCGTGCTGGCCGAAGTCGCAGCACATCGGGACCCGCCAGTACGCGAGGGTCATGCCGAGCCAGAACAGGCCGCCGAACACCAGGAACGGCGTCGGCCGCCACAGCCGCCCGGCCCCGGACGCCGTGGCGCCCGCCGGGGCGCGCCCGGTCAGGAGCGCGGTCACCGCATGAGCCTCTCCGCGACACGGGCCGCCGCCCGGCCGTCGTCGAGGTCGCAGTACTCCTCGCGGAAGGACGCGTAGGCCGTGGCGTGCCGGGCGGTGACCGCGTCCAGGTCGCGGAGGGCGGCCACGACGTCGGCGGTGGAGGCGAGCAGCGGCCCGGGCGCGCGGGTCTCGAAGTCGAGGTAGAAGCCGCGCACGGTGTCGCGGTAGTGCTCCAGGTCGTAGGCGTGGAACAGCATCGGCCGGCCGGTGTGCGCGAAGTCGAACATCAGGGACGAGTAGTCGGTGACCAGGACGTCGGCGACGAGCAGGAGTTCGGCGGCGCGGGGATGGGAGCTGACGTCGTGCACGAAGGGCGCGCGGGCGCCGGGGAGGCGGCCCGAGGTGAGCGGATGCTTGCGGACGAGCAGGACGTGGTCCTCGCCGAGGGCCTGCTCGGCGGCGCGGAAGTCCAGGGCGGCCTCGTAGCGGAAGCGGCCGGGCGCGGCGGCGAGGTGGTCGCGGTACGTCGGCGCGTACAGGACGACCCGCTTGTCCGGGGTCAGGCCGAGGTCGCGCCGCACGCGCTCGGCGACCTTGGCGCGGTCGGCGGCGAACAGCACGTCGTTGCGCGGCGAACCGGCCTCCAGGACCTCCCCGTCGTAGGCGAGGGCGCGGCCCAGGTGTCCGGTGGCGAAGCGGTTGGGGGAGACCAGGACGTTCCACTGCCGGGCCAGGCGCGGAAGCGCGTCGAGGTGGCCGTGGTCGGCGTACAGGGTGTCGGTCAGGTCGGTGCCGACGCGCTTGAGCGGGGCGCCGTGCCAGGTCTGCACGACGGTCTGGCCCTGGCGCCGCTCGAAGAAGTCCGGCAGGTGGCCCGCGGTGACGACGCGGCGGCAGCGGGCGAGCGCCGCGTACCAGGCGGCGCTGTGCTCCTCCACGCCGCGCGCGCCGGGCGGCACCTGCGTCTGCTGGTCGTGCGTGACCCACAGGTGCTCGACGTCGGCGCCGCGGCGCACGAGTTCGTCGTGGACGGCGCGCGGGGAGTCGCCGTCGAAGTACAGGATCGCGTCGCGCAAGGGCTTGGCGCGCTCCAGGGGGTAGTGCTCGGTGCGCAGCAGGTGGCGCCGGTACGCGCCGCGTTCGGTGCGCGGGAGGACGGAACCGGCCTCGATCAGGAGCCGGTCGCCGAAGCGCCGGTCGACGGTGAACTCCCGCCCGTCCACGGTGCGGTGGTCCGGCAGGGCCGCGCCGAGTGAGGCGAGGACCCGCACCGGCACGCCCGCGCCGGTGTGCCCGGCCTCCCGCAGGAAGGCGTACCAGCGGCCCTGTCGCAGCACGCCGCCACCGGGGGAGAGGGCCGCGCGGAAGCGGCCGCCGACGCGCTCCACCGGCACGGTCACCTCGTCGTCGCGGCCGCTGTGGCGCAGCACGAACTCGGCCGTGGGCCAGGCGCCGGGCGTGGCCGTGCCTTCCACGGTGAGGCCGCCGTCGTCCGTCCAGGCCACGCGGTCGGCGACGGGCTGCCGGGTGAGTTCGACGACGAGGCGGCCCTGGTCGTCGGCGGTGGCGCACAGCTCGCGGCCCGGCCGGGAGGCGTACCGGCCCGGCGGCAGGCCGAGGGCGGCGGCGAGCGGGGCCGGGCTGCCGTCGGGCAGCACGAGCCGGGCCTGCCAGCGGTCGCCGTGCGGGGGTTCGACCTGGGCGGGCTCGTGGTGCGGCGCGGGCGGCACGTCCTCCAGGTCCGCGAGGTGGATCCGCGTGTCGAAGCGGTCGCCGCTGACCGTCACCGGGTACGTGAACTCGGCCCGGCCGTTGCTCAGGCGCAGCGTGCGCGGGCGGACGCGGCCGGTGAGCGTGCCGGTGAGCACGACGTGGCCGCCGTCGAGGCGGTGGGCGTCCACGCGCGCCGCGTACTCCTGGATCCGCAGGACGAGCCGGCCTTTGCTGAAGCCCGCCGTCAGGCGGAGCCCGTCGTCGAGGTCGCGGACCAGGGACCGGGTGCTCGCGCCGTCCTGGGCGCGCACGGCGGCGCGCCGCACCGTGCCGTGGCCCGCGAGGACCACCCCGAGCAGCCAGTTCCCCGGCCGCCAGCGGCCGCCGGTCTTCAGGCTCTCGGGGTCGATCGTCATCTCGAAGCCGGACAGGTCGTAGCAGTGCAGCTGCTGCCGCGAGGCCTCGGTGGCCTCGGGCAGGGCGACGGTGCGGGTGGGCACGCGGCGGAACCGGCCCTTGCTGTGGACGGATTTGAGGAGCCCGGTCTTCACGCTCCTGCCGGGGCGGTCGGCCGGCAGGTTGCGCACGTACGCGTAGCCGCTGACGCGCAGCCTGCCCCCGTCGTCCCAGGTGGCCTCGCGAAGGCGGGCCACGACCGGCAGTTCGCCGCGGCCGAGCCGGGTCAGCTCGCGCGGCAGCGCGCCCACGCCGGGGAAGGTGGCGTGCCTGCGGCGGGCGCCGCGCACCGTGAACACGCCCTTGCCGCCCTGCCGTTCGCCGGTGAGCAGCTCGATCAGCTCGTCGGTGCGCCGCTCGCGCACCAGCTGCCACTTCACCCGCAGGTCCACGGGGAGCCGCCGGACGAGCCGCGGGTCCGCCGCGCCCAGGAACTCGGCGGTGCCGTCGAGGAAGGCGGCCCGGTACTCGGGCCCGCCCATCGGCAGGCCCTCCAGGAAGTACACGAAGTCGTCCCGCAGGCAGGACGCGTCGTACGTCGCCTTCAGCTCGGGCGCGTGCCCGCCGAGGAAGGCGCTGACGTGCGCGCAGGCCGCGATCCGGTCGCGCACGCCCTTGACGTCGGTGCGCCGCCGCGTGATGGAGCCCTCGCGCACCCGCCAGTAGTAGACGTGTTCACTCAGCACGTCCACGGCCTCGGCGAGGAAGTGCGCGGGGATCATCACCGGCGTGTCCTCGTACAGCCTGCCCTCGGGGAAGGCGAAGCCGTGCCGGTCCCAGAACTCCCTGCGGAACACCTTGTTCCAGGCGACGCGGTCGGAGAGGAGGGCCAGGTCGCGGCCGATGTGAGTGCGCGTGCGCGACGCGGTGAGCCACTGGTACTGCCAGGCCTGGGAGCGGCCGCGCTCGGTGAGCCGCCACACGTTGCCGGTGGCGAAGTCGGAGCCGCTCGCGTCCAGGCTCGCGACCATGCGGGCGTACGCGCCGTGCGGCACGACGTCGTCGCTGTCCACGAACGTCAGGTACGTGGCGCCCGGACTCGCGTGCCGCACGCCGGTGTTGCGGGCGGCGCTCAGGCCCGCGTTGGGCTGGCGCACATAGACGAAGCGCGGGTCACGGGCGGCGAAGGCGCGCGCGATGTCCGGGCTCGCGTCGGTGGAGCCGTCGTCGACGAGGATGACCTCCAGGCCGCCGGACGGGCCGGGGCCGTCCCCGGGGCCCGGTGTCTGCCGGGCGATCGACTCCAAGCACTCCTGAAGGAACTCCTCGACGTTGTAGATGGGCACGACGACGCTGAGTCGGGGCTGCACGGCGACCGGCCTTTCCTGGAACGTACGGGGGCAATACGTCCATTACGGGCGTATCCCTCGCGTTTGCCCGGTCGTGCCGCCCTTGTCCGCGCCGATCACCCCTACGAGTGAGGGTTCTTCGGCGGTCCGTACGCATTGGCTACCGTCGGTGCGCATGTCGCGCTTCTCCGTAGTCGTGCCCGTCCACCGCGTCCAGGGCTATCTCAGGGAGTGCCTTGACTCGGTGCTCGACCAGTCCTTCGGCGACCTCGAACTGATCGTCGTCGACGACGCCTCCCCCGACGGCTGCGCGGACATCGCCGCCGAATACGCGCGCCGCGACCCGCGCGCGCACCTCGTCCGCCTGCCCGCGAGCCGGGGCCCAGGACCCGCCCGCGACGCGGGGGCCGCCCGCGTCACCGGCGCCTACCTGCTCTTCCTCGACGGCGACGACCTGCTCCTGCCCGGCGCGCTCGGCGCCGCCGACGCCGCGCTCACCGCGGCGGGCGACCCGGACGTCCTGCTGTTCGGCCACGACAGGCTCAACTGGTGGGGCGACGTCCGCGCCGGCCGCGACGACCTGACCGGTGACCCCCTCGCCGTGACGCCCGCCGCCTGGAACCGCGTCGTACGCCGGGAGTTCTGGACCGGGCAGCGCCTGGCGTTCTCCGCGGGCCCGTACGAGGACGTGGTGCCCGCGCACCGGGCGACCCTCCAGGCCGGGGACCGCGTCGCCGTGCTCGACCGGGTGTGCGTGCGCTGGCGCGAGCGGCGCGTCGGCGGCTTCGCCAACGCCCCCGGCGAGCGGCACCTCACCGTGATCGAACGCTACGAGGAACTGTTCACCGGCACCTACGACACCCCGGACGCCGTCACCCGGCTCTACCCGCACGCCGTACGCCATCTGCTCGCCGTCCTCGGTGACCCCGGGCGCGTCGCCCCGCGCGACCGGCCCGCGTTCTTCCGCCGCGCCGCCGCGCTGCTCGGCGCGCACCGCCCGCCGGGCCACGAACCGGCCTCCGCCGAGGAGCGCGCCCTGGCCGAAGGATCCCACCGCGCCTACGAGCGCCTGGAGCGGTCCGCGAGCCGGAGCGCCGCCCTGCGCGGCACGGTCGCCCGCCGCAAGAAGCAGCTCGCCGCCCGCGTCAAGCGCACCGCCTACCGCGCGGAGCTGCGCACCGCGCGCCTCGACCCGGAACTCGCCGTGTACGGGGCGTACTGGAACCGCGGCGTCGCCTGCAACCCCGCCGCCATCCACGCCAAGGCCCGCGAACTCGCCCCGCACGTCAGGGGCGTCTTCGTCGTCTCGTACCACCACCGGCACCAGGTCCCGCCGGGCGTCGACCACGTGTTCGCGGGCTCGCTCGCCTACTGGCGGGCCATGGCCCGCGCCACGTACCTCGTCAACAACTCCAGCTTCCCCGGCGGCTTCACCAAGCGCCCCGGCCAGGTCTACCTCCAGACCCACCACGGCACGCCCCTGAAGAAGATGGGCATGGACCAGCGGCGCTACCCGGCGAGCACGCACAACCTCAGCTTCCAGCGCCTCATGGACCACGTCGACCAGTGGGACTTCAGCCTCTCCGCCAACCCGCACTCCACCGAGACCTGGGAGCGCGTCTACCCGTCCGCGTCCTACCGCGCCCTGGAGCTGGGCTACCCGCGCAACGACGTGTACTTCACGGCGACCGAGGAGGACGTCACCCGCGTCCGCGAGGAACTCGGCGTCGCGGACGGCCGGAAGGTCCTCCTGTACGCGCCCACGCACCGGGACTACCAGAAGGGCTTCCTGCCCCGGCTCGACCTGGAGCGCGTCGCCGCCGCCCTCGGCCCCTCGTACGTGATCCTGGTCCGCGCCCACTACTTCTACGGCGCCGACGCGGGCCTCGCCGCGCATCCCGGGCTGGTCGACGTGACCGGCCACCCGCGCGTGGAGGACCTCTGCCTGGCCGCCGACGCGCTGGTGACGGACTACTCGTCGCTGATGTTCGACTACGCCTGCCTGGACCGCCCGATCGTCACCTACGCCCCCGACTGGCAGGCCTACCGCCTGGCCCGCGGCACGTACTTCGACCTCCTGTCGGGCCGCGAGGGCGACACCCCCGGCGCGGTGGCCACCACGGAGGACGACCTCATCGCGCTGTTCCGCGACCACGCCTGGGACACACCGGACACGACCCGCCTGCGGTCCGCCTTCCGCACCCGCTTCTGCCCGTACGACGACGGGGGCGCGGCGGAGCGGGTGGTGAGAAGGCTGTTCCTGGAGGGGGCCTGAGCAGGGACGCGCCCCCCGTCGGGGCGCGTCCCCGGCCGTCAGCCCTCGGTGCGCTCGTACGGCGAGCGGACCGGGAAGTACGCCGCGAGGAACGCCCGCAGGGCGAGCGCCGCCTCCTCGTCCGACACGTCGCCGCCGGGCGTCTCCCCGACGCAGAAGGCCGTCTTGTTCCGTGACTGGAGCAGCTGGCCGAGCCGGGCGTGGTCGGCGCGGTCGGCGATGTCCACGAAGTCGTACGCGAGCGAGCCGGGCACGGCCCGGCCCGTCAGATACGCGTAGTGCTGGAACAGCGACGACACGACGGAGTGGTCGTCGTTGCCCCGGAACGGGCTGCGGGCGGTCGCCGCCAGCTCGTCGCCGTACCGCTCGGCCAGCTCCGCGAGCACGTCGCGCCGCAGCGCGTACGGCACGTGCAGCAGGCAGTGCGTGGCCGTGCGGCCGAAGTCGCGGCGCAGCAGGGCCCGGTTGTTCTTCGCGGCGGCCAGGAAGCCCTCGTCGGCCGCCGACACCGGCAGGTCGGGCACGGACACCGACGACCAGAAGAACCGGGCGAGCCCCGAGGGCAGGAAGAACGTGTCCGGGGCCGTGGGGCGGCCAAGGAACATGTCGTCGTTGAAGTACAGGAAGTGCTCCGACAGGCCCTCGATCCGGTGCAGCTGGGTCTCGATGGCGTGCGAGTTGAACGTCGGCAGACAGGCGTCCGGGTCCGCGAACAGGTCGCGGTGGTCGACCACCGTCAGACCCGGATGGCCCCCGTCGAGCCACGCGGGGACCTGGCCCGCCGTGACCAGGTACACGTGCCGCACCCACGGCGCGTACATCGCAAGGGACCGCAGGGAGTAGCGGAGTTCGTCGCGGTTGCGGAAGCGGACCGTCCCGGTGTCGGCCGACGCGCCGTCGCCGGGCCCGCCGAGGGCCGCGGCGCGGGCCGCGCGCCAGTCCGGGTCGGTGTCGTCGACCCAGGTGTAGACGGCGTCGACGGGGAAGTCGACGTCCTTCATGAGCAGCCGCGTGAACACCTCGGTGCTCGGGTACTCCCGCTCGGCGACCCGCAGCCGCGCGGTGGGCGTCAGGGACGGCAGCTCCGCCCCGGCGAGCGTGCTCCCGAACGGCGCCCGCCACGCACGGCCGCTCCCTTCCGGCTCACCGGTCCGCGTCCAGAACGCCACCGTGCACGCCTGCTGCACGCCGTGGCGCAGCGAGAGCGTCGTCGTGGTGACCGGCTTGAAGACCTTGAGGCCCGCCATCTCGCCCACGCTGTCCAGGCGTTCGGCGAGCACCACGCCGGGCGCCGCGTCGCGCGGCGCAACCAGCTCGGCGTACACGGCCTGGCCGTGCAGCGCATCGGCGAGCGCCTTCAGGGCGGCGTCGCGGTGGTCGTCGGCGACGGCGAGGGTGTGCGCGCTCGACCCGCCGTGGGTGCGCACCAGGACGTACGGGACGTCGTGCGCGGCGAGGGCCGTCGCGGTCAGGTCCAGGTTCCAGGCGGCCATGTCGGCGGTGCGGACGTCGTCGCGCCGCTCCGCGAGCCGCCCCACCGAGCGGATCAGCCCCTCGTGCGCGGCCAGGATCTCCTCCTCGCGGGCCCGCTCGTCCTCGGGCGCGGCGGCGTTCAGGGTGTGCGGCGCGGTCGGCCGGAAGCCCGGGCCGCCGGACGCCACGCCGAGCGCCACCCGGTCCGCGCGCTCCGCGAGGCGCTCGGGGCGGTCGCGGTCCGCGACCAGCCGCGTGTACAGCTCCTCCCACAGCGCGGTCACGCGCTCGGACGAGAAGCGGGCGTACACGCCCTCGCGGGCGGCCCGCGCGTACGCAAGGCGTGTGGCGTCGTCGGACATCAACTCGGCCATGGCGGCGGCCAGCTGCTCGATCTCGCCCGGCGGCACGAGGAGCCCGTCCACACGGTGCCGCACGATCTCGGCGGGACCCGTCAGGACGTCGTACGCCACCACCGGCACGCCCGCCGCGAGGGCTTCGAGGAGGACGAGCGGGAACGCCTCGTTGTGGCCGGCCGTCATCAGCGTCAGGCCCGCCTTGGCCCACTCGGCGGCCATGTCCTGGCAGGGGCCGAGGAGTTCGACGCGGTCCTGGAGGCCGAAGGCGTCCACCAGGCGGCGCAGGCTCGGCTCGCGGTGCCCGCCGCCGAAGATCCGCAAGCTCCAGTCCGGGTGCGCCTCCGCGAGCCGCGCGAAGGCGCGCACCGCGTGGTCGACGCGCTTCTCGCCGGTGAGCCGCGCGGCCATCACGATCACCTTGCTGCCGCCGTCGGCGCGCGGCCTGAAGCCGTCGGGCACCGCGTTGGGGATCACCGCGAGCTGCGGCGCCGTCGCGCCCAGGGACTCCGCGATCCACTCCCGGGTCCGCTCCGTGAGCGTCACCAGGGCGTCCAGACGCGGCGCGAAGAGCAGCAGCGGCTCACCGGACGGGCCGCGGCGCTGGGTCGGCCGGTGCTCCTGGTGCACGGTCACCACGCGCGCGGGCGCGAGCCGCACGGCCGCGGCGAGCAGCGCGGGCGTCGTCGTGACCAGGACGTCCGTGTCCAGATCGGTGAGCGCGGCCGTCAGCTCCACATCCGCGAGCCGGTCGAACGCCGACTCCCAGGAGCGCGCGATCAGTTCGCTGGGCAGCGCGGCGAGCGTCCGGCAGGAGGCCTCGTCGAGCCGCGAGCCGCGCACCGGCCGCTCGGGCGTCACCGTGCGGTCCACCAGATAGCGCACGGCCAGGCCCCGCGCCTCGGGGAAGAACGGCTCGGCCCTGGTGCGGAAGACCGAAAGGACCTCCACGTCGTGCCGCTCGGCGAGGTGCAGCGCCTGGGTGTACGTGGCGAGTTCGGTGCCGCCCATCTCGTCGCCCCAGCCGAGGAGGTACGTGATCTTCATGAGGTCTCCTTCTGCTCCAGGTCCCGCCCCAGGTCCAGACAGGTCACGGCGAACGCGCCGGACGCGGTGACGTGCGGATGGGCCCGCACGAGCCCCCCGCCCGGCAGCGCGACGAGCCGGAACGGCGTGGGGAACGCCGACGGCAGGTCCCGTACGTCCGTCAGCCAGCGCCCCAGCGGCAGCTCGCCGACGCGGAAGTCCCACACCCACTGGCCGGGCCCCGCCCCGGCCATCGCCCCCAGCGGCAGCGCGAAGCGGAACCGGTCGCCGTCCCACTCCGGCCGCGCCGGCACGGCCAGGCCGTCCCGCCGCCGCACGGCACTGGCCTCCTGGGCGGCGCGCGCCGCGACCACCCGGCCGTGCACCGTGATGCCGTCACCGCGCGGCTCGAACCGCACCAGCTCCGCGCGCGGCCGCGACCGCGTGACCTGCACGGCGGCCCGCCCGCCACGGCAGCGCACGACCCGCAGGAGCGAGCCGGTGCGCGGATTCGGGGCGTACGGGAGCGTCGGCGTCGGCGGCGCCGGAACGTCGGCGACGGCGAGCCCCTGACGGCGTACGCGGCCGTCCGCCCCGGCCGTGACGACCGTGAGCCGCCAGACGCCCTCGGCCAGGACAGGACCCGCGTCTTCGGCCCCTCCGACGGCGTCACGCAGGCTGACGGTGGCCGTGACAAGGGCACCCTCCGCTACGAGCGGGACGCGGTAGCGGCGGGGGCCGCGGCTGATCAGGAGATGCACGGGGGCCGGGGCGGCCGGGGCGGCCAGGGCGAGATTGAGGGTGCGGCTGTCCCGCAGGGACAGGTGAACGGGCGTCAGCAGCTCACCGCCGCCACGCCGCCGGCGCCCCGCGGTGGCGCGCTCGGCCCGGAACCGGGCCCTGCGGGCGGCCTGCCGGGCCTTGCGGGCAAACCCCCCAGTCAGAAAAGTCTGCATCGCCCCACTTTGCCCGCTCCCCGCCCGCAGCACCCGCAGCGCCGCGCTGCGGTCACCCGCTGTGGGCCCACGCCCCCCGGCTACCGCCCCCGGCCCGGCAGGAGCGTGGCGCTCTGCGCGACCCCGGCGTCCTCGGCCCCGGGCACACGGGTGCCCTCGGGCCCCGCCGCCGGCGCGGGGTGCCGCTCCGTGAGCGGCACGACCGGAGGCAGGGGAGTCTTCGCCCCGAACACCACCCGGCGCACGGCACGCTCCGCGGCGCTCCCGTCGTCGTAGGGGCAGAACCGCTCCCTGAAGGCCCGCCGCAGCTGGGCCGAGCGCGAGCCGCGCCAGTGCCCGGACGCGAAGATGTCGGCCAGCTCGTCCTCGCCGCGCGCCACCGCGCCCGGCGGGAAGGCGCGCACGTCGAAGTAGGTGCCGCGGGCCGCCTCGTACGCCTCCCAGTCGTCGGCGTGCAGGACGATCGGCCGGTCCAGGTTCGCGTAGTCGAACATCAGCGACGAGTAGTCCGTGACCAGGGCGTCCGCCGCCAGGCACAGGCGCCCCGCGTCCGGCTCGCCGGACACGTCGGCCCACCGCCCGGCGAGGTCACCCGGCAGCGGCTGCGCGTCCACGTGCGGGGCGTGCACCAGGACCGTGAAGCGCGGACCGAGGCGGCGCAGGAGCCGCTCCAGGTCGACGCCGAGCCGCTGGGTGCGCCGGTAGTCGCGGTACTCCGGCGCGTACAGGATCGCCGTCGTCCCCGGCCGCACGCCGAGGCTCTCGCGGATCCGCGCCACCTCGGCCGCCGTGGCCCGCTGATAGCGGTCGTTGCGCGGACAGCCGTACTCCAGCGTCGTGTACGTCGCCGGGTACGCCCGCTCACCCGCGAGGGTCGCGTGGCGGTTGGCGGACAGGACGTAGTCCCAGGTGTCGGCGTCGCGCAGCCGCGCCTCGACGTCCGTGCCGCACGCCGCCGCCGGACGCTCCAGGAGGTCGGCGCCCTCGTGCCGCAGGGGCGTGCCCCGGTGGGCCCGCACGACGAGCTGACCGGGGCGCTTGACCGCGCGGCGGTCGAAGCCCGCGTCGCTCACCAGGTACGCGGCGCGCGCGAGGGCCGTCCAGGCCGCGGCCGTGCCGGGCGTGAGCCTGCGGGTCGCGGCCGGCACCGTGTGGTGGTGCGCGGGCGCCGCGAGCCACGCGGTGCGCACGTGCGGCACAAGCTCGCGGAACGCGGCCTCCAGGGCGCCGGGGTCACCGCTGTACCCCCGCCCGTCGCCCGCCGTGAACACCGCGAGGTCCGCCCGCACCGGACGCCGCAGCTGGATCCGGTAGTGCAGCCGCAACAGGGCCTCACGGGCGCGCCCCAGCACCCCGGCAAAGACCCGCGCGGCCGTCGCGCCGCTCCTGCGCACCGCCCGCAGGACCTGGTACGCGCGGTGCGAGCCGAGCCGCACCAGGGCGTGCCGCAGCCGTGCGCCCGCGCGCGGCCGGGAGCCGGGGACGTGGAAGCGGCGGTAGTGGGCACGCGCCCGGCGCAGGAACTCGGGCCGTGATGCGCGCGGGAGCCGCTCCGGCCTGGAGTAGATGGCCAGGAGATGGTCGACCATGCGCCGGAAGACCAGGGCCCGCCACGCCTCCGGCAGCTGGGGCCGCGTATCGAGGAAGGCGAACACCCGCTCGTACTGGTCGAAGACGTCGAAGTGCGCGCGGCCCGCCGTGCCGAGGATCCCGCCGCGCCGCCGCTGCCGGTAGCGGACGCACACCCGGTCGAGCGTCGCGATGGACTTCGCCGACATCATCAGCGGGTACGTCCACGGCGCGTCCTCGTAGGTGCCGGGCGGGAAGGTGAGGCCGGTCCGCTCGACGAACTCGCGGCGGTACGCCTTGTTCCAGGCGACCATGAGCAGCCGCAGCAGGCCGCTCCTGTCGGCCAGTTCGAAGGGGGCCGGGCCGTCCTCGTGGAGGAGGTGCGCGAGCTGGTTGCGGACCCGCTCGCCCGTCCAGTACGTCCGCTCGTAGTCGTAGACCAGGACGTCGGGCTCACCGGTCTCCTTGAGCCGGTCGGCGACGGCCTGGAGGGAGCCGGGCGCCAGGCTGTCGTCGGCGTCGAGGAAGAGCAGGAAGTCGCCGGTGGCGTGCTCCAGCCCCGCGTTCCGGGCGCGGCCGAGGCCCACGTTCTCTTCCAGATGGACGGCCTTGACGCGGGCGTCACGCCCGGCGAACTCGTCGATGATCGCGCCGCAGCCGTCCGGCGAGCGGTCGTCGACCGCGATCAGCTCCCAGTCCGCGAAGCCCTGTTCCAGGACGGAGGTGAGGCACTCGTGCAGATACGCCTGCACCTGGTACGCGGGGACGATGACACTGAACCGGGGCACGGCACATCCATGGGTCGGCGCGGGCACTCTGCCCGGGAACGCCCGGTGAGGTGATCTGGTTACGCCGGGGTGTCCCCATCGGGGGACGCCCGTCAAGCGGACAGAAAGGGGACGGTCCGGTGCCGGACCGTCCCCTTTCGTTCAAGTGGCGCTATGCGTAAGGCAGTTGATCGGCCCGGTGCCGCCGGGCGCGCGGGCGCGTACGCGTCCCCATTTGACGGCGCCCGCCCCGGCCGGCCGGCCCCGCCACCGGCGACGGCGCCCGCCGCTACTTCACGGCTCCCGCCATCACGCCGGACACGAACTGCCGCTGGAACGCGAAGAACACGGCCAGCGGGATCACCATCGAGATGAACGCCCCGGGCGCGAGGATCTGCACGTTGTCTCCGAAGAACCGCACCTGCTGCTGGAGCGCCACCGTGATCGGCGGGCTGCCCGCGTCCGCGAAGATCAGCGCGATCAGCATGTCGTTCCACACCCACAGGAACTGGAAGATGCCGAGCGAGGCGATCGCGGGCGCGCCGAGCGGCATCACCACGCGGAGGAAGAGCCGTAGCTCACCGGCGCCGTCGAGACGCGCCGCCTCGAGCAGCTCGCGGGGGATCTCCGCGAAGAAGTTCCGCAGGAGGAAGATCGCGAACGGCAGCCCGAAGGCGGTGTGGAAGAGCACCACGCCCGTCGTCGTCTCGAAGATCCCCACCTTGCCGAAGAGGTCCGACACCGGGACGAGCGCCACCTGCACCGGCACCACGAGCAGCCCCACCACGCCGAGGAACCACCAGTCCCGGCCCGGGAACTCCATCCAGGCGAACGCGTACCCGGCGAGCGAGCCGATCACCACCACCAGCAGCGTCGCCGGGACGGTGATGGTCACGCTCGTCAGGATCGAGTCGGTGATCGTCTCGTCCTTCAGGAGGCTGGAGTAGTTCTCGAACGTCAGCTGCGACGGCGCGCCGAAGACCTTCCACCAGCCCGTCTCGCTCATGTCCTCCTTGGTGCGCAGCGAGCCGAGCAGCAGGCCGAGCGTGGGCACCAGCCAGAACAGGCCGATGAGGACGAGGAAGACCCGTACCGCGGTGCCGCCGAGCAGCCCCGCGATCCGCCCGCCGAGCGACTGCCTGGCCTTGACCGGGCCCGTCCCCGCCCCCGCGGCGGCCCGAGTGTGCGTGCTCATCGCTTCGCCTCCCGCCGCAGCCGCCGCATGTTGAACCACATCACCGGGATCACGAGGAGGAAGAGCAGCACCGCGATCGCGCTCGCCACACCGTCGTTCTGGTCCCCGAAGGCCGAGTTGTAGAGCTGGACGGCGAGGACGTTCGCCTCGTCCTTGGAGGAGCCCGGCGGGATCACGAAGACCAGGTCGAAGATCTTCATCACGTTGATCATCAGCGTCACCAGGACCACCGCGAGGACGGGCGCGAGCAGCGGCACCGTCACCCGGCGGAACACCTGCCACTCGTTGGCGCCGTCCACGCGCGCCGCCTCCAGGAGTTCGCGCGGCACGCTCGCCAGGCCCGCCGCGATGAGCACCATCGCGAACCCGGCCCACATCCACACGTAGCTGCCGATGACGGCGGGTGTGATGAGCGAGGGGCCGAGCCAGTTCACGCCGTCGTACGGCTCGCGGAAGTTCGACGCGGGGTAGCGCAGCAGCGCCCCGTCCGCCTCCTCGGGCAGGGCGAACGTGCCGTCGTCCGCCGCCTTCGTGGACGCCACCACCTCGCCGTCCTTGACCGCCTCGATCTTGATGCCCGGGTAACCCAGCTCGGCGGCGTCCGGGGCGTTGACCTCGCCGCGGCCCTTGCCGCGGGTGAAGTCCTGCCAGGCCGTGCCGGTGACCTTGCCGGGGTCGGCCTCGGCGGGCTTCGCGGACGCGGCGCTGTCGGGCATCCGGTCGGGCGGCACGCCGGTCAGCGGCAGCGCCACCGGCTGCCCGGCGCGTACGGGGGCGCGCGTGACGAAGGCCCCGCCGCCCGCCTCCTTCATCGGGGACCTCGCGGCGAGGTGCCCGCTGGGGAAGTGCGACGACTCGGCGAACGTGTCGTGCACGCCCACCCACACGGCGTTGGCCACCCCGCGGTCGGGGTTCGCCTCGTACACGAGCCGGAAGATGATCCCCGCCGCCAGCATCGAGATCGCCATCGGCATAAAGATCACGATCTTGAACGCCGTGCCCCAGCGCACCCGTTCGGTGAGCACGGCGAAGATCAGGCCGAGCGCGGTCGCCACGGCGGGCGCCAGCACCACCCAGATCGCCGTGTTCTTGACGGCGGTGCGGATCCCGTCGTCCTCGAACATCGTCTCGTAGTTGTCGACGCCCGCGAAGTCGCCGCCCTGGTCGAAGAAGCTGCGCAGGACGGAGAACCCGATCGGGTACAGCACGAGCGCGCCGAGCAGCACCAGGGCGGGCAGCAGGAACAAGGCCGCCACCGCCTTGCGGGTCCCGGTCACGCTCCTGCGGGGACCGGCGCCGCGCGGGCCGGTCGTGGACGTACGCGCCGTTGGCCTTGCCGGGGGCACCGCGGCGGTGCCCCCGGCGTCCGGAGTCGTCATCGCCCCGTCAGCTCTTCGGGTACGCCTTGGCCGCCGCGTCCTCCAGCGTCCGCTGGGTGCCCGCGACGTCATCCGGGTTCTTCAGGAAGTCCTGGAGCGCCTTCCACTCGCCCTTGCCGGGCGTGCCGCCGAAGGCCGGGGGCGCCTGGTCGGACATGTCGAAGCGGATGTCGTCGCCCGCCGCGATGAGCGCCTTGGCGATACCGCGCTGCACGTCGTTCGGGTACGCGGCCACGTCCAGGTTCTTGTTCGGCGACACGAAGCCGCCCGCCTCCGCCCAGATCCTCGCCGCGTCCGGCGACGCCAGGAAGGTGAGCAGCGCCTGCGCGCCCTTGCCGTCCTTCAGCGCGACCGCGGCGTCACCGCCGACCACCGCGGGGGACTCCTTCCCGACCGCGGGGAACGGGAACGCCTTCGCGTCCGTGCCCACCTTCGCCTTCGTCTCGGAGATCGAGAGCGACACCATGTCGCCCTCGAAGACCATGCCCGCCTTGGGCTGCTCGCCGCCGACGAAGGTCTGCTTCACCGAGGCCGGGAACTCCGTCTGGAGCGCGCCGTCCGCGCCCCCGGCGATGAACCCCTTCTTCCCGAAGAGCCCGCCGAGTGTCGTCAGCGCCTTCTTGACCGAGGGATCCGTCCACTTGATCTTGTGCTGGGCGAGCTGGTCGTACTTCTCGGGGCCCGCCTGCGAGAGATAGACGTTCTCGAACCAGTCGGTGAGCGTCCAGGCCTCCGCCCCGCCCACGGACACCGGCGCGACCCCGGAGTCGTACACCGTCTGGGCGGTCTTCATGAACTCGTCCCAGGTCTTGGGCTCTTCGACGCCCGCGTTCTCGAAGACCTTGGTGTTGTACCAGACCAACGACTTGTTGGCCGCCTTGAAGTACACGCCGTACTGCTTGCCGCCGATGGCCCCGAGGTCCTTCCAGCCCTGCGCGTAGTTCTCGTCCAGCTCCTTCTGCGCCGCCGCGCCGAGCGGCTTGGCCCACTTCTTCTCCACGGCCTGCTTCACCGCGCCGACCTGCGGCAGCATCGCCACGTCCGGGGGCTCGCCGCCCGCCACCTTCGACGCGAGGAAGCTGATGATCGGCTCCTGCGCGGGCACGAACGACACATCGGCGCCCGTCCGCTCCTCGAACTCGTCGAGGACCTCGAGGAACACCTTGCGCTCCGCGCCGCCCCACACAGCCGAGACCGACAGCTTCTGCCCGTCCAGCTTCGGCAGTTGAACGGTGGCCGCCGTGTCTTCCTTGCCGCCCTTGCCGCCCTTGCCGTTCCCCTCGTCGTCCTTGTCGTCGTCACCGCCGCATGCGGTGAGGCCAAGGGCGAGGGCGCCCACCGCCGTGGCGGCGACCACCCTGCCGGTCGTCCGTGTACGAAGAGTGCTGCGCATCGCTGCCCCGTTCTCTTCCCCTGACAGTCCCGTTCCGGCCTGTCTACGCCTGGGGAGGTGGGGCGGCAAGACGGCCTACGCTGTCAAGTCGCCGATCGTGATGCCGTTGTGACGGTCCCTCACCCTCACCTGCCCGCTGTGGCCCGCACCGCGGCGCGGCCTCACAGCAGGGACGGCACCTGGTCCGCCGAGACCTCGCGGGCCGCCCGGTCCAGGGCGCTGGCCAGGAGGGCCAGGTCCGTCGGTCCGTTGCCCAGTTCGCGGACGGGGCGGCGGGTGGGGGGATCCCCCATGCGGTCCCACTCCAGGGGGACCACGGTGGGCCGCAGCGTCGCCGTCCGAGGGATGCGCCCCGTGACCCGCCCCGCCTGGAACGCGGTCACCCGTCCGTCCGGCCCCCGCAGCACACCCCGCCCGGGCGCCGCGTCCTCCGCCCCGCCCCCGGGCGCGTCCAGCGTGACCCGGAGCCCGGCCCGCCGGCCCACCTCCGTGCCGGCCACGCGCTCGGCGTCGCGCACGGCGGCCACCAGATGCACCCCGAGCCGCTCCCCGTCCCGCGCCACCGCGTCGAGCGCCCGGACGACGGACCCGGCGGCGGGCCGCCCCGGCGACCCGAGCGCGGGCGCGAGCAAGGAGTCGTAGTCGTCGACGACCACGACGAGCCGCGCGAGCGGCGGCCCCGGCTCGGGCCGCGCCGCGGCCCCGGGCGGCCGCAGCCGCAGCGTGGAGCTGCTCGGCGCCTCGATGTCCCCGGCCCCCGACGCCTCGGCGTCCACCGCCCCCCGAGGCGCCACGATCCGCCCGGCCACCGCCCGCCCCGTGTGCCACTCGGCGAAACCCTGCCGCCCGAGCAGCTCGGCCCGCCGCTTCAGCTCCGCGGTGAGGGACTGCGCGAACTCCCGCATCCGTACGGGGTCGTTGGCGGCGAGGTGGGTGCCGACGTGGGGCAGGTCCGTACAGGCCCGGAGCCCTTCGCCGGGCCGCTCGCCCGTGCCGGTGCCACCCGCCCCGCCGCCGTCCCGCCCGTCGACCCCGCCGTCGACGAGGACGACGCCGAGCCGGTCGGGCCGCTCGGCCGCGGCGAGGGACGCGGCGACGGACCGCAGCAGCTCCGTGCGCCCGCTGCCGGGCGGACCCGCCACCAGCAGGTGCGGCCCGTCCGCCGCGAGGTCCACCACGACGGGCCCGCGCGGCCCCGCGCCGAGCACCGCCCAGGCCCGCCCGCCCAGGGCGCCCGTGTCGTCCCCCGCCGCCGCCCAGCGCGCCATCAGCGAGGCGGGCGTGGCCCGGGCGAGCCCCAACTCGTCCAGGAGCCGCGCGGACTGCGGCAGCGGCACCGCCACGCGCGCGTGCCCGCCGCCCGTGCCGTCGGGCCGCAGCGGGGCGAGCGCCCGCGCGAAGCGCTGCGCCCACGCCGCCGACACGGCGTCCACGACGGCGACCGTGCCGTGCCCCGCGGGCTGCCCGTCCGCCGTGCGCAGCACCCGCAGGGCCGTCGCCACGTCACCGCTGAGCAGCGCGACCGCACCGCAGGCCCGGAAGGCGGGCGACACCGAGCACGCCGCCTCGTACGTCTCCGTCACCGGCGACGCGGGCGAGGCCGCGGCCGTCTCGGCCAGGCACACCACGTGGATCCCGGCCTTGCCGCCGTCCCGCGCGAGGCGCACGGCGGCCTCCCGCAGCGTGGCCGAACCGGGGTCGCCGTCGACGACCACGACCGTGCGCGGCCCGGGCGCCGCCGCCGTCTCTACCGCCCGCTCTCCGCCGGGGCCCGCCTCTGGGGCGTCCGGCTCGTCCAAGGGCTCGTCCAGGGGCTCGCCCCGGGGCTCTTCCAGCGGCTCGTCCAGGCGGCGCAGCAGCTCGGCCGTGCGCGCCGCCGCCTGCTCGCGGTCGTACGCGAGCAGCAGTCGGCAGTCCTGGCCGTGCGCGGGCCGCAGATGCGGCAGCCAGCCGAGCCAGGCCCACTCCTCGGCGCGCTCGCCCGGCGTGCGCGCGCGGTCCGTGCTGATCAGCACGATCTCCAGGTCCGTGGGGGAGTGCAGCGCGGCCAGCTGCGCGAGCACCGAACGGGCGAGGCCCGCGAGCCGCTCGCGCGGCCCGGCGATCCCGAGCGCCCCCGCCTCCCGGAGGCTCACCGTCACCGGCACGGCGGGCAGCAGCGCGCTCTGGCCGGGCGCCGCCCGGTCGACCGTGCCGAGGCGCACCGCGAGCGCCTCCGGGTGCCCGGGCCCGCGCTCCCACAGCCGCGTCCCCGGCCCGAGCGCCGTCAGGAGCAGCGCCGCCGCGTCGGGCCACACCTCGGGCACGGGCTCCGGGAGCGGGGCGCCCTCGCCCCACTCCTCGTACGCCCCCGGTCCCTCCGGGCCGTCGTACACCTCGTCGTACGCGCTGTGCTCGCGCGCCGTCTCCTCGCCGCGCCCTCCGGTCAGGCGGCGCGCCCACGCGGACAGGCCGCCGCGCTTGCGCGGACCGCGCGGCAGGGGCGTCCCGCGCGCGGGGGTGCCGTTGTGATGCCGCTCGGCCTCGGGCGCTCCGCCCTGCCGGGGCACCACGGGGGGCTCCGCGCCTCCGCCGCCCCCGGAGGCGCCCCACTCGGCCGTGCCGTACGCGTGCTGCGTCGCGCCGTCTCCCGCGGACGCGGGCCGGGCGGGGGCGGCGTGCGTACCCGGTGCGGCGGGGTGGCCGGGCGTCCCCGGCGCCCCGGAGCCTTCCGCGGCGCCCGCCGAGGCCCTGGCGCCCCAGGCGCCGTCCGTGCCCCTCATGCCCCTCATGCCCCCCACGACGCCCGTGCCGGCCGTGGTCCGCGCGCCGCCGAAGCCCGCTCCTTCTTCCTCTCCTCGCCCGGATCCCCGTACAACTCCTTGCCCGGATCCCGATACAGCTCCTTGTGCGGCGACCCGCACGCGCACGTGTCCCTCGCCGTCCGCCGCGGTGTCCAGCACGCCGCCCATGCCGCTGCCCGTGGTCAGCCGGAGCACCGACTCGCCGATGCGCAGGAGCGAGCCGGAGGTGAGCCGCACCGGGCGGTCGGTGAGCACGCGGCCGTCCACCTCCGTGCCGTTCGTCGAGCCGAGGTCCGTGACCGTGACCCGGCCGTCCGGGTCGAGCGTGACCGCGCAGTGCAGCCGGGACACGTCCGGGTCGTCCAGGGGCACATCGGCCTGCGCCGAGCGGCCGACGCGGATCTGGCCGCCGTGCAGCAGGTGCACCCCGCCCGCGTCCGGACCGGCGACGACATGCAGCTGGGCGGCGGCGTCCGCCGGCTCGGGGCCCGGCTCCGCGGGGGTGCCCACGCACAGCACCGCGCCGTCCACCAGCGGGGGCTCGCCGAGCGTGCAGCGCTGGAGGTCAAGACGCTCCGACTCCGCGTAGAGGACGGCGGGGCCCTCGCCCGCGGCGACGGCGGCGGCGAGGCCGGAGGCGACGGCGGCGAGCGCGGTCCCGGCGGGCGCGGTGACCAGCACGTCACAGGCCGCCGCGGGGCGTCCCCCCGGCTCGGCGGTCTGGCCGCCACGCGGCCCGAGGACGGTCAGCCGGATCTGCATGCCGTCAGCGGTCCCTTCTGCGCTGGGCGCCCGGCACGGGGACTCGCGCTGTGATTCCCCCCACCGCACACGGGCACGTCGGCCAGTACGGAAGCATCCTCGCACCTGCCACCGACAACACGCCCGCCCCCCACCCGTAAGTGATCTTGATTGGTCGCCTCTGTACGGAAACGTGCCCGGAAAAGTGCGGGAAGCGGGCCAGAAGGAAAATCGTCACCCCGCGTCCACGAAAACCCCGGCGCGACCCCCTGCCGAACCCCTACCGGAACCCCGCCCCGAGCCCCTTTCGGACGCCCGTCCGGGGCCGTCGGCAACCAACGGCCCTGGTAGCGCGTCTTCCCTGCGAACAAAGGTCCGCACGGGCGGCGGCCACTGGCAAGATCGTCGTCCGGTGCCCCGTCCGGCGGCACTACAGTGGGTCGGAACGCCCATCGCGGCGAGGGCCGACCGGGATCCCCGGGTCACCGGGAGCCTGAGGACCACAGATCCACACCGATCCAGCAGGGAGCGCATGACGTGCGGCCGGTAGGCAGCAAGTACCTGCTCGAGGAGCCGCTCGGGCGCGGCGCCACGGGCACCGTCTGGCGAGCCCGCCAGCGGGAGACCGCGGGTGCCGAGGCGGCCGTCCCCGGCCAGCCCGGCGAGACCGTCGCGATCAAGGTCCTCAAGGAGGAACTCGCGAACGACGCGGACGTCGTGATGCGCTTCCTCAGGGAGCGCTCCGTCCTGCTCCGCCTCACGCACCCGAACATCGTCCGCACCCGCGACCTCGTCGTCGAGGGCGACCTCCTCGCCCTGGTCATGGACCTGGTCGAGGGCCCGGACCTGCACAAGTACCTGCGTGAGAACGGCCCCTTCACCCCGGCCGCCGCCGCCCTGCTCACCGCGCAGATCGCCGACGCCCTGGCCGCGAGCCACGCCGACGGCGTCGTCCACCGCGACCTGAAGCCCGCGAACGTCCTGGTCAAGCAGGACGCCAACGGCATGCACCCGATGCTCACGGACTTCGGCATCGCCCGCCTCGCCGACTCCCCGGGCCTCACCCGCACCCAGGAGTTCGTCGGCACGCCCGCGTACGTCGCGCCGGAGTCCGCGGAGGGCCGCCCGCAGACCAGCGCGGTCGACATCTACGGGGCCGGCATCCTGCTGTACGAGCTGGTCACCGGCCGCCCGCCGTTCGCCGGCGGCTCCGCGCTCGAAGTCCTGCACCAGCACCTGAGCGCCGAGCCGCGCCGCCCCTCCACCGTGCCCGACCCCCTGTGGACGGTCATCGAGCGCTGCTTGAGCAAGGACCCGGACCGCCGCCCCAGCGCCGAGAACCTGGCGCGCGCCCTGCGCACCGTCGCCGACGGCATCGGCGTGCACGCCTCCGCCGCGCAGATCGCCGCCGCCGAGGGCGTCGCCGCCCTGCTCGCGCCCGACCCGGCGCCCGCGCCGGTGCCGGACACCCCCGGCGCGGCCGACCCCACCCAGGTCCTGCCGAACACCTCGGGCCCCGGCGCCTTCGACCCGGCCGCGCCCACCAGCGTCATGCCGCACACCGGCGGCCCGCACGCCGACCCGACGGCCGTCATGCCCCCGGTGGGCCCCGGCCAGGGCCCGGACGACCCGCACCCCTGGCAGAGCCAGATGCGGGCCGCCCGCGACCGCAACGACCAGACGCAGGTGCAGTACCTGGACCCCAGCCAGGACCCCCTGCGCCGCCGCCCGCAGCGCCAGGTCGCCCGGCCCCAGCAGCGACCTCCGCAGCCGCAGCCGTACGCCCCCCAGCACCAGCCGCAGCCGTACCCGCCCCAGCAGCAGTACGCGCCGCAGCACCAGCCCCAGCCCTACGCGCCCCAGCAGCCGCAGCCCTACGCGCCCCCCGCGCCCGCACCCCAGCAGCCGCAGCCGCCCCAGCCCGAGCCGCCCCGCCAGCGCCGCCAGCGCAGCGCGAACCCGACGAAGATCCCGGGCCTCGGCTGCCTCAAGGGCTGCCTGGTCGTCCTCGTCATCCTGTTCGTCGCGAGCTGGCTGGTCTGGGAGCTGAGCCCGCTCCAGGACTGGATCGGCACGACTAAGGGGTACTGGGACCAGCTCCAGGACGTGTGGAACAAGGTCTCGGAGTGGAGTTCGAAGATCAACGGATGAGGACACGCCCGGGCCCCGGCCCGGGCCGGGGTGCGGCAAGACCCTCACGACCCAGGGGATTTGTCGACATCTGAGGGGTGATTTCCGTTCCCGGAGTGAAGGTTGGCGTCACGGACGCGTACTTTTGACGCCAACACACATCCGTAGGAGCAGTCTTGGCACGCAAGATCGGCAGCCGGTACACCGCCCATCAGATCCTGGGCCGTGGCAGCGCCGGCACGGTGTGGCTCGGCGAGGGCCCCGAGGGGCCCGTCGCCATCAAGCTGTTGCGCGAGGACCTGGCCTCCGACCAGGAGCTGGTCGGCCGCTTCGTCCAGGAGCGCACGGCCCTGCTCAGCCTCGACCACGCGCGCGTGGTGGGCGTCCACGACCTGGTCGTCGACGGCAACGACCTCGCGCTCGTCATGGACCTCGTCCGCGGCACGGACCTGCGTACCCGCCTGGAGCGCGAGCGCCGCCTCGCCCCCGAGGCCGCCGTCGCCATCGTCGCGGACGTCGCCGACGCCCTGGCCGCCGCGCACGCCGCCGGAATCGTCCACCGCGACGTCAAGCCCGAGAACGTCCTCCTGGACATGCAGGGCCCCCTCGGCCCCGGCGGCTCCCACCCGGCCCTCCTGACGGACTTCGGCGTCGCCAAACTCATCGACACCCCGCGCCGGACCCGCGCCACGAAGATCATCGGTACGCCGGACTATCTGGCACCCGAGATCATCGAGGGCCTGCCCCCGCGCGCGGCCGTCGACATCTACGCCCTCGCCACCGTCCTCTACGAACTCCTCGCGGGCTTCACCCCCTTCGGCGGCGGCCACCCCGGCGCGGTCCTGCGCCGCCACGTCACCGAGACCGTCGTCCCCCTGCCCGGCATCCCCGAAGAGCTGTGGCAGCTCATGGTCCAGTGCCTGGCCAAGGCGCCCGCGTCCCGGCTGCGCGCCTCCGAGCTGGCCGCCCGCCTGCGCGAACAGCTCCCCCTGCTCGCGGGAATCCCGCCCCTGGACGTCGACGAGCCCGACGCGGAGCCGCAGGGCGCGGACGCGCGCGACGAGGCCCCGCAGGAGCCCCGCCCGCGCCCCCCGCGGCGCGGCGCCGTCCCCCTGGTCCCCGGGGCCACCCCCGCCGACGCCAACCGCGACACCCACACCTCCATGCGCGTCCCCGGCCCCGAGGAACTGGCCGGAGGCGCCCTGGGCACCGCCCGCGTCCCCCGCGAGACCGGCACGGCCCGCCCCGGCTCGGCCCGCCACCGCTCCACCACGCGCCGCCGCCGCATCGCCATCGGGGCGGCGGGGGCGGCACTGGCCGCCGCGATAGGCGCAGGCGCCTGGTACGCCACCACGGACGACCCCCCGCCCCCCACCCCCAAGAACTCGGCACCCCCGGTCCCCTAGCCCTCGGGGCCCCGGAGCCTCCGCCGCGCGAGGGAGCGGGCCGTCGGGGGCGCGGGGCCGGGCCGGGCGCCCCACGGTCCACTCGCCCTCCGCGCCGCCGCCCCCCGACCCGGCGGCCGCCGCGTCGCCCCACCTTCCAGTTGACTAGAACGAACGCTCTATCCAGAGGCTTCTCAGTTTCCCGTGCGGCCCGGTCTCATGGACCCACGCCGACTTCGCGCCGAGGTAGGCCAGGGACCACGGGGGGAGGGACCGTGGCCGCAGCCGTTACGCTGGTGTCGTGGCAGTCGTCGACGTATCCGAAGAGCTCAAGTCCCTCTCCTCGACCATGGAGTCGATCGAGGCCGTCCTGGACCTCGACAAGCTGAGGGCAGACATCGCCGTGCTCGAGGAGCAGGCGGCCGCGCCGTCCCTCTGGGACGACCCCGAAGAGGCGCAGAAGATCACCAGCAAGCTGAGCCACCTCCAGGCGGAGGTGCGCAAGGCGGAGACCCTGCGCGGGCGCATCGACGACCTGGGCGTGCTCTTCGAGATGGCCGAGGAGGAGGACGACCCGGACACCCGCGCGGAGGCCGAGACGGAGCTGACGGCCGTCAAGAAGGCCCTCGACGAGATGGAGGTCCGCACCCTCCTGTCCGGTGAGTACGACGCCCGTGAGGCCCTCGTCACCATCCGCGCGGAGGCCGGCGGCGTCGACGCCTCCGACTTCGCGGAGAAGCTCCAGCGCATGTACCTGCGCTGGGCGGAGCGCCACGGCTACAAGACGGAGCTGTACGAGACGTCGTACGCGGAAGAGGCCGGCATCAAGTCGACCACCTTCGCCGTCCAGGCTCCGTACGCCTACGGCACGCTCTCCGTGGAGCAGGGCACGCACCGCCTGGTGCGCATCTCGCCGTTCGACAACCAGGGCCGTCGGCAGACGTCCTTCGCGGGCGTGGAGATCCTGCCCGTGGTCGAGCAGACGGACCACATCGAGATCGACGAGAGCGAGCTGCGCGTCGACGTGTACCGCTCGTCGGGCCCCGGCGGCCAGGGCGTCAACACGACGGACTCCGCGGTCCGCCTGACCCACCTCCCCACCGGCATCGTCGTCTCCTGTCAGAACGAGCGCTCGCAGATCCAGAACAAGGCGACCGCGATGAACGTCCTCCAGGCGAAGCTCCTCGAGCGCCGCCGCCAGGAGGAGCAGGAGAAGATGAACGCCCTCAAGGGCGACGGCGGAAACTCCTGGGGCAACCAGATGCGTTCGTACGTCCTGCACCCGTACCAGATGGTGAAGGACCTGCGCACGGAGCACGAGGTCGGTAACCCGGAAGCGGTGTTCAACGGCGAGATCGACGGCTTCCTGGAGGCCGGAATTCGCTGGCGCAAGCAGCAGGAGAAGTAATTTCGGCGCTTTGTCGACACGACGGTTTCCCGTCGGGGTCGTCGGGCGCTGTGCGAGATTTCCGGTAACCGCGGCCCACAGGGTCGCGGTTGCCTTGTTTCGCGGGCCAGTTGTGGGCTTCTCGCGTCCTTTACGTCACAGTCGCATGTCCGCTCGATGGGCAACTGAGCGCATAACGGGCATCGCGCGCGCAACGTCCTTGACGGTGCTCAGAAAGGTGGAAGGCTAGCGGGCGGCATGCGCATCTCTGGGGCGCGTGTGATCCGGGGGGCCGATCACGAGCCGCCCCGTGACCGGGGCCCCGGGCGCTGCCTCACTGACGTTTTCAGCTACTGGGGGTAGCAGCCTGATGACCAAGAAGACGCGGATCCGCATCGCGCGGATAGCCGCCGGCGCGGTGATCGCCGCCGGTGCGTCGCTCACCGCCGCCGGTGCCGCCTCGGCCCTGGACGTGGGCGTCGACCTGGGCGGCTCGGGCGCGAGCGCCTCCGCCGACGAGAACGGCGTGGGCGTCGACGTGGACCTCCCGGGTGACGACGACGACCCGCCGGAGCCCTCCAACCCGCCGGAGCCGACCGGGGAGCCGACCGAGCCGACGGAGCCGCCGGAGCCCACCCAGCCGACCCGGCCGCCGGAGCCGACCCAGCCGACGAGGCCGCCGGAGCCCACCAAGCCGCCGAAGCCCACCGAGCCGACGAACCCGCCCAAGCCCACCAGCGACCCGGGCGACCCGGGCGACGGCGGCACGGGCGGCGGCGGCAACGGCGCCGACCCCGCGGGCGGCGGCGACAAGCCCGTCGAGCAGGGCCAGGGCAAGGACAGCCTGACCGACACCGGCACCTCGCCGCAGCAGGTCGACCAGGTGGCCGACACGGGCCAGGGCAAGGACGACGGCGAGCTGGCCGAGACCGGCGCCACCGAGACGACCTTCCTGGTCATCGGTGCCGCGACGATGATCGCGGGCGGCATCGGCTTCCGCCTCCTGCCGCGCCTGGTCGGCAACCGCGGGGCGGCCGCGTAACCCTCCCGGGTGGACGAACCGTGGAAAGGCCCGGAGCCACACGGCTCCGGGCCTTTCCGCACGCACTGCCGGAGGCGGGCACGGCCCGCCCGGGGGTCACGCGGTCTGGTGCGCGAGCAGCGCCACCGCCGCGATCAGGACGACGAGCAGCCCTATCAGGGTCGCGGGGCTGAGGCCGCCGAAGGGGCCCTCCTGCTGCATGCGCTCCCGGTTGGCCCGGCACACGGGGCAGCGGCCCTCGCTCACAGGCGCCGCGCAGTTCGCGCACACCAACCTGTCAAAGGTCATGTGCTTCTCCTCCCGCACAGTCTCAGCCTGCCCAACGCTCTGGGAACCTCAACCGTTCCCCCTACCACTGTGCCAGCTTCCGCGGATTTCGGCGCGGCCCGCCGTCCTGCGCCGGTTTCCGGCCGATCCGTTCCTCCCGGGATCCGCGACAAATCGCGCAACTCAGGACGCCGACTGCGCTCGCGTACCGCATTCGCGTAGGGTCACGCTCACCTACCCCCGGCTACCCGTGGTGCACCCGTGATCCGATTCGACAACGTCTCCAAGGCCTATCCGAAGCAGAACCGCCCGGCGCTCCGCGATGTGTCGCTGGAGATCGAAAAGGGCGAGTTCGTCTTCCTGGTGGGGTCATCCGGCTCCGGAAAGTCCACCTTCCTGCGGCTGATCCTCCGCGAGGAGCGCACCAGCCACGGCCAGGTGCACGTCCTGGGCAAGGACCTGGCCCGGCTCTCCAACTGGAAGGTGCCGCACATGCGCCGCCAGCTGGGCACCGTCTTCCAGGACTTCCGGCTCCTGCCGAACAAGACCGTCGCCGAGAACGTGGCCTTCGCCCAGGAGGTCATCGGCAAATCGCGCGGCGAGATCCGCAAGTCCGTGCCCCAGGTGCTCGACCTCGTCGGGCTCGGCGGCAAGGAGGACCGGATGCCCGGCGAGCTGTCCGGTGGTGAGCAGCAGCGCGTGGCCATCGCCCGCGCCTTCGTCAACCGGCCGAAGCTCCTGATCGCCGACGAGCCGACGGGCAACCTCGACCCGCAGACCTCCGTCGGCATCATGAAGCTGCTCGACCGCATCAACCGGACCGGCACCACCGTCGTGATGGCCACCCACGACCAGCAGATCGTGGACCAGATGCGCAAGCGGGTCATCGAGCTGGAGAAGGGCCGCCTCGTCCGCGACCAGTCCCGCGGCGTCTACGGCTACCAGCACTGATACGACGACCGCCCCGTCGGCGGCCGGCCCCCTCCTGTTCCTGTGCCGGCCCTGACGTCCCGCCTGCCGGAACCACCTGTTCCACCTGATCCACCGAAAGGCCGCCATGCGCGCCCAGTTCGTCCTGTCGGAGATCGGCGTCGGTCTCCGCCGCAACCTCACGATGACGTTCGCCGTCGTCGTCTCCGTCGCCCTCTCGCTCGCCCTGTTCGGCGGCTCGCTGCTCATGCGCGACCAGGTGAGCACGATGAAGGGCTACTGGTACGACAAGGTCAACGTCTCGATCTTCCTGTGCAACAAGGCGGACGCCGAGCAGGACCCCAAGTGCGCCAAGGGCGCCGTCACGAACGAGCAGAAGGACCGGATCCTCACCGACCTCAAGAAGATGTCGGTCGTGGACACCGTCCAGCACGAGACGGCCGACGAGGCGTACAAGCACTACAAGGAGCAGTTCGGCGACTCCCCGCTGTCCAGCTCCCTGACCCCGGACCAGATGCAGGAGTCGTACCGCATCAAGCTGAAGGACCCGGAGAAGTACCAGGTGGTGGCGACCGCCTTCTCCGGGCGTGACGGCGTGCAGTCGGTGGAGGACCAGAAGGGCGTCCTGGACAACCTCTTCGAGCTGCTCAACGGCATGAACAAGGCCGCGCTCGCGGTGATGGCCCTGATGCTGGTCGTCGCCCTGATGCTGATCGTCAACACGGTGCGGGTCTCGGCGTTCAGCCGTCGTCGTGAAACCGGGATCATGCGCCTGGTGGGCGCGTCCAGCCTCTACATCCAGATGCCGTTCATCCTGGAGGCCGCCGTCTCCGGGCTCATCGGCGGCGGCCTCGCCTGCGGGTTCCTGCTGCTCGGGCGGTACTTCATCATCGACCACGGCCTGGAGCTGTCCGAGAAGCTCACGCTGATCAACTTCATCGGCTGGGACTCCGTCTTCGCGGTCCTCCCGCTGGTCCTCGTCATCGGGCTGCTCATGCCGGCCCTTGCCGCGTTCCTCGCGCTGCGCAAGTACCTGAAGGTGTGAGCGACCGGGCGGCGCGGGGTGCCGCTGATGTGAGGAGTGCCTCGGGCGCCGTACGGTCAACGGACCGTACGGCGCCCCTCGTTGTCCTAGACTCACCGACATGTCAGGCCCCGATTGGCTCGCCTCGCCCCGCCGCGTCCGCCGCGGGGCGGCCCTGACATTGGTGTTCGCGAGCGTCCTGGCCACCGGCGCGGCCACCGGCTCCTGGAGCGAGGACGCCCCGGAAGGCCGGAACTCCACGGCGCCTCCCGCCCGTTCCGTCGCCGCCTCGCGCGACCGCGACCGGGACGACGAGGACCGGGGCCGCGACCCCGCCGATCCCGCCGAGGACGCGGCGGACGCCGCCGCCGAGGCCATGGCCGACGGCAAGTCCGGCACGGAGGCCGCCGAAGCCGCCGAGGACGCCGTCAGCCGCAGCGGCGACCGCTGGGCCTCGGTGTACTCCCAGGGCGAGTACAAGGAGTTCGAGCAGGCCCTCGACGGCGTCTACACCGGGGTCGGCCTGTGGGCCCGGCGCACGGCCGACGGCCGCATCGAGGTGTCGAAGGTGCGCGGCGACGGCCCCGCCGCCCGCGCGGGCATCCGCCAGGGCGACCGGCTCACCACCGTCGACGGCCGCGAGGTCAGGGGGCGCCCGGTGACCGAGGTCGTGTCCCTGCTGCGCGGCGCCCGCGAGGGCACCCCGGTCGCGCTCGGCCTGGAGCGCGGCACGCGCGCGTGGCGGACGACGCTGCGCCGCGAGCGCCTGTCGACGGACTCGGTACGCGTGACCCGGCTGACCGGCGGCGCCGTGAAGATCAAGGTGGACGCCTTCACCAAGGGCTCCGGCGCGGCCGTGCGCGACGCGGTGCGGCAGGCCCCCCGGGGCGCGGGCGTCCTGCTCGACCTGCGGGGCAACGCGGGCGGCCTGGTCACCGAGGCCGTCACCGCCGCCTCGGCGCTCCTGGACGGGGGCCTGGTGGCGACGTACGACGTCCGAGGCCGACAGCGCGCGCTGCACGCGCGGCCCGGCGGCGACGCCGCCAGACCCGTGGTCGCGCTCGTCGACGGCGGCACGATGAGCGCGGCCGAGCTGCTCACCGGGGCCCTCCAGGACCGCGGGCGCGCGGTCGTCGTGGGCTCCAGGACCTTCGGCAAGGGCTCGGTGCAGATGCCGAGCCGCCTGCCCGACGGCTCCGTCGCCGAGCTGACCGTCGGGCACTACCGCACCCCTTCGGGGCGGGCGGTCGACGGCCGGGGCATCAGCCCGGACCTGGAGGTCGACGGCGGTGCCCAGGAGCGGGCCGAGACAGTATTGACTGGCCTCGGACCCCCCTCCTAGTGCGAAAATGGCCGCACTATGGCGAAGGAAAAGGTAAAGCGCAAGGCGGCGAAGGCGGAGAGCAAGGCCGCCCGCCCCAAGATGATCGCGCAGAACAAGAAGGCGCGGCACGACTACACCATCCTGGACACGTACGAGTGCGGTGTGGTCCTGATGGGCACCGAGGTCAAGTCCCTCAGGCTCGGCAGGGCCTCCCTGGTGGACGGCTTCGTGCAGATCGACGGCCACGAGGCCTGGCTGCACAACATCCACATCCCGGAGTACGTCCAGGGCACGTGGACCAACCACTCCGCCAAGCGCAAGCGCAAGCTGCTGCTGCACCGCGCGGAGATCGACAAGCTGGAGGCGAAGTCTCAGGAGACGGGGCACACGCTCGTGCCGCTCGCGCTGTACTTCAAGGACAGCCGCGTCAAGGTCGAGATCGCGCTCGCCAAGGGCAAGAAGGAGTACGACAAGCGGCAGACGCTCCGCGAGAAGCAGGACCTGCGCGAGACGAACCGCGCGATCTCCGCGGCCCGGCGGCGCCAGGGCATCGCCTAGGTCCCCCATGGCGGGGAATACGCTGGCACGCGACGGCGTTGGTCACGTACGATGGTTCTTGCCCCGCCGGTGACGGGGCGGCCCCTCCTCGGAGGGCCCTCTTCGGAGGGCTCGAAAAGGGGGTTTGAAAAATCAACATGGGGATGATCGGTTTCGACAGCGGATGTCGAAGCAGGGGAAGCGTGTCGAGGAAGCGGCAATGATCTCGTTAACCATATGTCGCAACCAATAATCGCCAACACCAAGCGCGATTCCTTCACCCTCGCTGCCTAAGTAGCGACTTTGTGAAGTGTCAGCCCGGGGCTGTTCCCGACCCGGATCCTGGCATCAGCTAGGGAACTAAACTTCTGGACCCGGTCACGGGGTCCAGGAGGAAATCAAACAGTGACTGAGCCCGTCGGAGACTTGTCCACGTGATCTCCGGGGCTGAGAAAATCGCAGTGGACTGCACACGGAGAAGCCCTGATTCCGCACCGTTGGACGCGGGTTCGATTCCCGCCATCTCCACGATTCCCATGTGAGACGAAGGCCCGGAGGTCACCCGACCGCCGGGCCTTCGCCGCGCGCGGCGGGGGCTCCGCCACCCGCACCCCCATGGCCCAGGTCGTGGCGCGGCCTACTGTTGCGAGGGGCCGTCATCCGGGATCCTCCAGGGTCATGAGTAGACCCGTGAGTCGCGTCAACATCCGTATGCGCCACTGGATCTGGCCCGCCGTCCTCGGCGTCGCCGCCGCCTCGCTGTCCCTCGGCGCCCCGGCCGGGGCCGACGCCGAGCGCAGCGGGCTCCCCGAAGCCATCGACACCATCCTCGGCGACCCCCGTATGGAAGGCGGCGTCGCCAGTGTCGTGGTCGCCGACGCCAAGAGCGGTGACGTCCTCTACCAGCACCGGCCGACCGGGCGGCTCATGCCCGCGTCCAACACCAAGATGCTCACCTCGGCCGCCGCCCTGGAGCTCCTCGGCCCCGACCACCGGTTCACCACCGACGTCCTCGCCGCAGGCGAGCGGCACGGGCCCGTGCTCAAGGGGGACCTGTATCTGCGCGGCACCGGCGACCCGACGACCCTCGCCAAGGACTACGACGCGCTGGCCGCGAAGGTCGCCGCGGCCGGCGTCAGGCGGGTCTCGGGACGGCTCGTCGCCGACGACACCCGGTTCGACGACCGGCGCGTCGGCGACACCTGGGGCGCCGACGACGAGTCGTCGTACTACGCGGCCCAGATCTCGGCGCTCAGCCTCGCCCCCGACACGGACTACGACACCGGGACCGTCGTCGTCGAGGTGACGCCCGGCGCCCGCCCCGGGGACAAGCCGCGCGTGTCCCTCACCCCGAAGACCGACTACGTGGACATCGATCTGCGGGCCACCACGGGCGCCGCGGGCAGCGGCAACAGCCTGGCCGTCGAGCGGCAGCACGGCGGGAACAGCATCACCGTCACCGGCTCCGTCCCGGCCGGGGCCGCGGCCGTCAAGGAGTGGGTGACCGTGTGGGAGCCCACCCGGTACGCCGCCGCCGTCTTCCGGGACGCGCTCACCGACCACGGGGTGAAGGTCAGCGGGCCCACCAGGGCGGGGCGCGCGACCCCGAAGGACGCGCGCGCACTGGCCTCGCACGCCTCCATGCCGCTCAAAGAGCTGCTGATCCCGTTCATGAAGCTGTCCAACAACATGCACGCCGAGCACCTGACGAAGGCCATGGGGCACAGGGCGACCGGGCGGCCCGGCAGCTGGGCCGACGGGATCGCGGCGATCAGCGGCTATCTGAAGACGGCGGGCGTCGACCCGGGCAGGCTGCGCCAGGTCGACGGCTCCGGCCTCTCGCGCAAGGACAACATCCCCGCCGCGCAGCTCATCACGCTGCTGCGCTCGGCGAAGGGCGAGCCGTGGTTCGCCGACTGGTACCGGTCCCTGCCGGTGGCCTGCGAGCCGGACAAGTTCGTCGGCGGCACTCTGCGCACCCGCATGTGCGGGACGCCCGCCGCCCGTAACGTGCGCGCGAAGACGGGCACGCTGACCGGCGCGTCCGCCCTCTCCGGGTACGTGACCGACGCGGGCGGGCGCGAGCTGGTCTTCAGCATCGTCCTCAACAACCACCTGGCCTCGTCGGTGAAGCCCGTGGAGGACGCGATCGTCGTCACGCTCGCCAAGTCCACCGCGGACAAGGCGGTCCTGGTGAAGCCGCGCTCGCAGCGGGACGGCTCCGGCCCGGGCGGGCGGGGCGGCGGCGACGTCGAGTGCTCGTGGGTCAAGCCCGCCCGGTGCTGACGGCGCGGCCGGCGCCCCGCGTGGGGTCGCCGCCGAGCACCGTCAGGAGCAGCGCGCAGCACGCGGCGGCCACGGGCACGGCGTAACCCGTGGTGGCGCCCAGGTGCTCCACGGTCCAGCCGCTCGTCGCCGCGCCGCAGGCGATGCCCCCGAGGAGGCCGGTCACGGCGAGGGTCATGCCCTCGTTCGCCCGCCCCTCGGGGGTGAGCCGTTGCACGAGCGTCATGCCGGTCACCATCGTCGGCGCGGTGGCCATCCCGGCGCACAGCAGGGCCCCCGCGAGGACGACGAGCGAGCCGGTGGCGGCCGCCGCGAGCAGCGGCAGGCACATCAGGGACGCCATCGCCGCCGCGCACAGCAGTCTGCGGCGGTGCAGCGGGCCGCGCGGCCGTACGGCGCCGAAGACGAGGCCCGCGGCGCACGAACCCGCCGCCTGGAGGGCGAGGACGGCACCCGCGGCCGCCTTGTGGCCCCGCTCGTCGGCGTAGGCGATGGTGACGACCTCCATGGCCCCGAAGACCGCGCCGGTGGCCAGGAAGACGACGAGCAGCGCGGGCATCCCCCGCGCGCGGAGGGGCGAGCCCGTCCTCGCGGCGGTGTCCGTACGCCCGTGGGGCGGCGGTTCCGTCGCGCGCTGGGCGGCGAACAGCAGCACGCCGGTGAGCAGCAGCACGGCGGCCACGAGGGTGCCCGCCTCAGGGAAGAGCGCCCCGCACAGGAACGCCGCGAGCACCGGGCCGAGCATGAAGCACAGCTCGTCCGCCGCCTGCTCGAAGGAGTTGGCGGTGTGCACGGCGCGCGCGTCGCCCTTCAGGAGGTGGGCCCAGCGGGCGCGTGACATGCCGCCGGTGTTCGGGACCGTGGCCGTGGCGGCGTACGAGGCGAACAGGGTCCACGCGGGGGCCCCGTACCGCACGCACAGCAGCAGCGAGAGCGAGCCGAGCACGGCGAACGCGGTGGCGGGCACGGCCACGCGCGCCTGCCCGTGGCGGTCGACGAGCCGCGCCGTCCAGGGCGCCACGACGGCGGTCGCCGCGAGCCCGGTGGCGGTGACGGCGCCCGCGAGCGCGTACGAACCGCGGGACCCGGCGATCATCGTCACCGCGCTCACGCTGAACATGCCCATGGGCAGCCGTGCGATGAGGTTGCCGACGGTGAAGGCGGTGGCTCCGGGGAGGGCGAAGAGACGGGCGTACGGGTTGCGGCGGGGGCCCTGGTCCGTGGCGGCAGGAGCCGTGGCGGATATGTCAGGGGAGTCGGCGGGGGCTTGCGGCATGGCTCCAGGCTCATCGCTGTCCCTAGGAGAGGTCCAACACCTTCTGGAGGGCGATTAACGCGCCCGCGTTGTAAATTCCCGGGATGGTCATCTCACCGCCCGGAGCACCCCGTGATGTGGAGCCCCGCCTGCTCCGCGCCTTCGTAGCCGTCGCCGAGGAGCTGCACTTCACCCGCGCGGCGGCCCGCCTCTACGTCGCCCAGCAGGCACTGAGCCGTGATGTGCGGCGCCTGGAGCGGGAGTTGGGGGTGGATCTGTTCGCCCGGTCGACGCGGCAGGTCGCGCTGACGGCCGAGGGCGAGCGGCTGCTCCCGTACGCCCGGCGGGTCCTGGAGGCGCAGGACGAGCTGACGGCCGCCTTCGCGCGCGGGAGCACCGCCACCGCCCGCCCCCTCCTCGTCGACCTCAACAGCCCCGGCCTCGTCTTCGGGCGGATCCTGGAGCGGGCCCGCCAACTGGTCCCGCACTGCGAGCTGATGGCCCGCTTCGAGAGCGGTCTGACGGGCGCGGCTGCCGAGATCGCGGCGGGCAGGATCGACGCCTCCTTCGGCCGGTACGCGGGGCTGCCCGCGGCTCTGCGCGCCGGGCTCGCGCAACAGCCCGTACGGTACGAGCCGATGGCCGTGCTGCTCCCGGCCGGGCATCCGCTGGCGGCCCTGGACGAGGTGCCGCTGGCCCGGCTCGCGGGGGAGCGCGTGTACGCGGGGGCGGGCAACGACCGCACCCTGGAGTGGACCGACCTGGCCGAGCGGCTCTTCGCGGGCCGGGGCATCGAGGTCGCGCCGCCCGCCCCCCTTGCCGTCGGGCCCGAGGAATTCGCGCGGATCATGGCCAAGCACCGCAACCCCGTGCTCGCCGTGGTCGGATTTCCCGAGCTGCCCGGTGCCGTGCTGCGGCCGCTCGTCGACCCGGTGCCGCTGTCGCCGGTGTCCCTGGTGTGGCGGCGCGGTCTCGACCACCCCGGTCTCGACGCGCTGCGGCGCGCGGCGGCCGAACTCGCAGGGGCGGAAGGCTGGCTGGTCAAGCCCGCGAATGGATGGATTCCAGACAACGATGCACTCATCATGGTGAGTTAAGACTGGCGAGAAAACACGGTTGTCAGCGGCGTGCGCTACATTCGTGGCCCGGGTGCGGTGTGATAAGAGGGGTGCTCGGGCCGGGTGGGGGCCCGGTCCGGACGGCGAGGCCCGGGGAGCCGTCAGCGCGCCCGCATCGGTCCACTGGGGGGTAGCGCGTGCGCAGCGAAACGTGGCGTGAGAACACACTGTCGGACGACCCGACGAGCGTGCTGACAGGCGGTCTACCAGGCGATTCGTCCGGTGACCCGCGCGGTGGCCCGAGGGGTCGGACGCCGGTCGGCCCGGCGGCCCCCGCCGCCTACGCGCACGACCCGCACGAGGTCACGGTCCAGATCGACGGCGTCGGGCGGCACTTGGCGGGCGAGGCCACCGCCGGTGCCGACGGGACACATGTCATGAGCACAGTTTCAGACACCACAGGCATGGCCGAAGGGCCGGTGTTCGTCGACGAGACGGGCCGCCGCAGCCGCAGATACCGCCGCGTCGGCACCTTCGTCGGCCTCGCCTGCGCGGGGTACGCGGTGGTCATCGTCGCCACCCTCGCCTCCGGCAACTCCAGCGCGCCCTGGCTGCCTGTGCCCGACCCCAAGGACGACAAGCCCGCGAGCAAGGTGGACACGCCGAACGGGCCGGCGGAGTCGCCGGGTTCGCCGCCCTCGTCCGGCACATCTCCTTCATCCCCTTCGTCCTCCACCGGCACTCCCGGCTCTTCTGACTCTTCCGGCTCTTCCGGCTCTTCCGGTACGAGGCCGTCGTCCGGCCCTTCGCGGACGACGAGCGGGAGCGCCCCGGACCGGATCGTCGTCCCCACCGGCGGCCCCGGCCCGGCCGCGCCTCCCGCGGCCCGCGACGGCGGCGGGCCGCGCCGCACCGCGGCCCCGGCCCCCACCCACGGCGGCGGCCGGCCCGCGCCCCGGCCCGAGGACGGCGGCGGCACCCCCGCCCCGGCCCCCACGCGAGCCCCCGAGCCCCCGGCCACCCAGCCGTCGCCCGACCCCGAGCCCCCCGCCGCCCCGACCCCCGAGGGCGACGGCGCCGGCAGCGGCTCGGGCGACGGCGCGGAGGCGGGCGAGCCGGGCGGCGAGGCCGCCTCCGGGACACCGTCCGAGACCGAGGCGGGCACCGCCCCACCGGAGGAAGCCCAGCCATGAACTCCCGCTCCGGCGTGCGCGGTACGTCCCACCGCGCCGAGCCCACCCCTGTCCGCGCGCCCCTGCGCCGGGCCGGCCGCCGCCTCCCCATGCGCTATCTCCTGCCCAGCCTCCTGCTCGTGGCCCTGCTCGCGATGCTGCTGCTCCGCGGGTACGTGCACAGCGAGATCCTCGCCGACCACCGCGTGCGCCCGCCCGCCGCCACCGACCAGGTCCCCGAGGGCGTCCTGCGCGGCGGCCCGGTCATCGACACGCGCGGCGACCGCGAGCAGACCCTGCGCGTGCCCGACCGCCACATCGTGCTGACCTTCGACGACGGCCCCGACCCCGAGTGGACCCCGAAGATCCTCGACGTCCTGGCCGCGCACGACGCGCACGGCGTCTTCTTCGTCACCGGCACCATGGCCTCGCGCCACCCCGGCCTGGTCGAGCGGATGGTCCGCGAGGGCCACGAGGTCGGCCTGCACACCTTCAACCACCCGGACCTGTCGTACCAGTCGAAGGGCCGCGTCGACCAGGAGCTGTCCCGGAACCAGCTGGCGCTCGCCGGCGCGGCGGGCATCCGCACCTCGCTCTTCCGCCCGCCGTACTCCTCCTTCGCCGACGCCATGGACAACAGGTCGTGGCCGGTCGCACGCCACATCGGAAGCCGCGGCTATCTGACCGTCCTGAACGACACCGACAGCGAGGACTGGAAGCGCCCCGGCGTCGCCGAGATCGTCCGCCGCGCCACACCGGCCAACGGCAAGGGCGCCATCATCCTCATGCACGACTCGGGCGGCGACCGTTCCCAGACGGTGGCGGCCCTCGACCGCCTCCTGCCGACGCTGAAGCAGCAGGGCTACCGCTTCACCCACCTCACCGAGGCCCTGGAAGCCCCCAGCGCGCACGCGCGCGTGACCGGCGTCGCGCTGTGGCAGGGCCGGATCTGGATCGCCCTGGTCACCGCCGCCGAGCACATCACGGGCATCCTGGTCGTGGGTCTCGCGGTGATCGGCTTCCTGGTCCTCGGCCGGTTCGCCCTGATGCTGGCGCTCTCCGCCCTCCACACCCGTCGCGTCCGCAAACACGGCTTCCGGTGGGGCGCGCCCGTGACGGAGCCGGTCTCGGTGCTCGTGCCCGCTTACAACGAGGCCAAGTGCATCGAGAACACCGTCCGTTCCCTCATGGCGAGCGACCACCCCATCGAGGTCCTCGTCGTCGACGACGGCTCGACGGACGGCACCGCCCGCATCGTCGAGGACCTCGGCCTGCCGAACGTACGCGTCGTCCGCCAGCACAACGCGGGCAAGCCGGCGGCGCTCAACAGGGGCCTGGCCAACGCGCGCCACGACCTCGTCGTGATGATGGACGGCGACACCGTCTTCGAGGCGTCGACCGTACGGGAGCTGGTGCAGCCCTTCGCCGACCCGCGCGTCGGCGCCGTGGCGGGTAACGCGAAGGTCGGCAACAGGGACTCGCTCATCGGCGCCTGGCAGCACATCGAGTACGTGATGGGCTTCAACCTCGACCGGCGCATGTACGACGTGCTGCGCTGCATGCCGACCATCCCCGGTGCCGTCGGCGCATTTCGCCGCTCCGCCCTGGAGCGGGTCGGCGGCATGAGCGACGACACGCTCGCCGAGGACACCGACATCACGATGGCCCTGCACCGCGACGGCTGGCGCGTCGTCTACGCCGAGAACGCCCGCGCCTGGACCGAGGCCCCCGAGACCGTGCGCCAGCTCTGGTCGCAGCGCTACCGCTGGTCGTACGGCACGATGCAGGCGATCTGGAAGCACCGGCGCGCGCTCGTCGACTCCGGCCCCTCGGGCCGCTTCGGCCGCGTCGGCCTGCCCCTGGTGTCCCTGTTCACGGTCCTGGCGCCGCTCCTCGCGCCCCTCATCGACGTCTTCCTCCTCTACGGCCTGGTCTTCGGCCCCACTGAGAAGACGGTCGCGGCCTGGCTCGGCGTCCTCGCCGTCCAGGCGGTGTGCGCGGCGTACGCCTTCCGCCTCGACCGCGAGCGCCCGACCCATCTGCTCTCGCTGCCGCTCCAGCAGATCTTCTACCGGCAGTTGATGTACGTGGTCCTGCTCCAGTCCTGGATCACCGCCCTCACCGGCGGTCGGCTGCGCTGGCAGAAGCTGCGGCGCACGGGCGTGGTGGAGGCGCCGGGCGCGGTGGCGCGGCGGTGGCAGGGCGGCGCGGAAGGGGGGACGGTGGCATGACGCACCCCACGCGCGCGGGGGCGCTTCCCACTCCGGACGCGCAAGCCCCCTCGGCCCCGGCCCCGGCCCCCCGGGACCGCTACCTCGACCTCCTCCGCTCCCTCGCCCTGGTCCGCGTGGTCGTCTACCACCTCTTCGGCTGGGCCTGGCTGACCATCCTGTTCCCCTCGATGGGCGTCATGTTCGCGCTCGCGGGCTCCTTGACGGCGCGCTCCCTGGAACGGCCGGCGTGGCAGGTCATCACGTCCCGTCTACGCCGCCTCCTGCCGCCGCTGTGGGTGTTCGGCGCGGTCGCCCTCCTCCTGCTCCTCGCCGCGGGCTGGAAGCCGGGCGAGGACCCTGACCACGAGGGCGCCTGGGGCCTGCTGAGCCTCGCGCACTACGTCCTTCCCGTCGGGGCGCCGCCCTTTCCCTGGCACCTGGGCGACAAGGCGGGCCTCCTGGAGGACACCTGGGCCGTGCAGGCGGTGGGACCGCTCTGGTACCTCCGCGCGTACCTGTGGTTCGTACTCGCCTCGCCGCTGCTGCTGCGGGCCTTCCGCCGCGCGCCCTGGCCGACGCTCCTCGCACCCCTGGCCCTGACGGCCCTGCTGACCACGGAACTCGTCCACATCCCCGGCGAAACGGGCGACGCCGTCACCGACTTCGCGGTCTACGGAGGCTGCTGGATCCTCGGCTTCGCCCACCAGGAGGGCGTCCTCGCGCGGGTCCCGCGCTATCTTGCCGTCTCCCTCGCCTCCCTCACCATGGCCTTCGGCCTGTGGTGGGCCTCCGGGCACCTCGGGCCCGACGGCTGGGACCTCAACGACATCCCCCTCGCCCAGGCCACCTGGTCCCTCGGCTTCGTCACCGTCCTGCTCGTCCACTCCCCGTCCTGGCAGCGCCTCCCCGGCCGCCTCGCCGCCTGGGACAAGCTCATCACCCTCTCCAACAATCGTGCCGTCACGATCTACCTCTGGCACAACCTCTTGATCTTGGCGACGGTCCCACTGATCGATATGGCGTACGACCTCCCGTTCATGGACGAGCGGGCGATGGCGGCGCTCGACTCGACGTACATGATGTGGATGTTCATGCTGGTGTGGCCGCTGATCGGAGTGATGGTGCTGGCCGTGGGCTGGGTGGAGGACCTGGCGGCGCGGCGGAGGCCACGGGTGTGGCCGGACGGGGCTCCTGGGCGGGAGCGCGAGGGGGCGTAACCGGCCCTGCCGCGTTCTGCGACCGTTACGCAACAACCCCCGCCGGGCGGCGGGGGTATGCCCCCTTCTGCCCCCGTCCTCGGCAAACCTCACCGTCGCGCGCGGCTTTGCCCGTGGATAGCGTGGGTTCACTCAAGTGAACCCACGCCCCATGGGAGCTGACTGTGAACCGCCGACCCACACTGCTCGCCGCCGCGTCTGTGACCGCTGCCGCAGTCCTGTCACTCGCTGCCTGCGGCGGCGGGGACGGCGGCTCTGACGGGGACGACAAGATCGAGGGCGCGGGCTCCGGTACGACGACGTCCGCTTCGCCGGAGCCGAAGGGGTCGACCGACGCGATAGACCGACCTCGGATCAAGCTGCCCGAGGGGGACACGCTCGTCTTCACCCCTGACACGGTGGGCGATTCCAAGAAGGACGCTGTCCTGAGGGACAACGCGAACTATTTGCGTGCCATCGACGAAGCGATCGGTGCGCGCGACCCCAAGTCCAAGACGGTCGCCTTCTACAGCAAGGACTCCGCCTATCTGGGGTCGGTCGACTGGATCGGCGGCTTCATCAAGGACGGGACGACCGTGACGGGAACCGTTCGCTACTTCGACCGCAAAGTCTCGTTCAGCAAGGACGGTTCGGCCGGACTGACGTACTGCGCGGACGAATCGAAGGGTTACACGAAGGACGTCAAGACGGGCAAGACCAACGTCAGCGAGGTCTCCAAGGATTCGTACGTCTTCTACAACGACCGCCTGCGGAAGAACGGCAAGGGCGTGTGGCAGACGACGAGGAGCATCTCGAAGCGGGGAAGTGAGGTGTGCCAACCGTGAAGCACGTAGCCAGGCCCGCGGCGTTGACTCTTGTCGCCGCGCTCTTGATCACCGCTCAAGCGGCCCCTGTGGCCTGGGCCGACCGTACGAACACCGGCGGCACCAGCAAGGATGCCGAAGGCGGTGCCAACGGCCGCACCATCAACGTGAAGACCAGGGTCCAGACGACGGTGAACGGCAACGCCGGCTCGGGCAAGACCGGTGTTCTCTCATCCGTGGACGGCGACTGGACGCCGCCCGCCTGCTGGTACGAACCCGCCTTCTCGCCCAAGGAGATCGAGGCCACCGTCAAGAAGTGGCGGAAGGTGAAGATCCTGGGGCTCGGCGACCTGGTCGGGGACTTGTTCGACGCGTACTACAAGGACGGAAAGCCGTACAAGGACTACAACCTGGACGAGCAGGGCAAGGGCATGTTCTGGGCCGCTGCGATCAATCCCAACAGGAAGGACGAGCCGGAGGCGAGCGCCTGCGACAAGTTGCCTTTCTGGGTGCCCAACAACGACACGCCGAAGGAGCCGCTGGCCATTACACCCAGGGTTCTCGCGGAGTACGCCTATGACGAACTGCCGTTGCCGGACACCGAGATCACCATGGCCCCCAAAACCGAGACCAAGGTGAATCTCCCCACCTGGGTGTGGTCGGACGAGGCGAAGTTCAAGGAGGTTTCGGTCACGGCGAGTCTGCCGGGGACCGGGCTTTCGGCGACGACGACGGCGAAGCCCGTTTCGCTGCGGGTCGAGCCCGGCACGAAGGACGCCGAGACCTATCCCGCCTCGGGGGAGTGCCCCGTGGTGAAGGGGCGGATCGGTGAGCCCTGGGCCAAGGGCAGGGGCGAGGAGACGCCGCCCTGCGGGGTGAAGTACCTGCGGTCGTCGGGGAACGGTTCGTACGGCCTGAAGGCCACGGTCACCTGGAAGATCAGCTGGACGAGCACCACGGAGAAGGGCGACGACCTGCCGGACGGCGAGTTCGGCGCGGACGAGGACGTCGTGGTCAAGGAGATCCAGTCCGTGAACCGCTGAGGGGAAGGGACGAGAGGCGACGAGAGGCGAGGCTGCCCCGGCTCGCGGAGCCGGGGCGGTCGCGTGCCCGGCCCCTCACCGCCCCTGGAGCCGGGGCAGTCGCGTGCCCGGCCCCCGCCGGCCCGCCGGCCCCTCACCGCCCCTCGCCCCCCGCCGTGAGCCCAACGTTCCCCAGTGGTCACCCGTCGGCACAGGGCTGAAACGAGCCGTCCCTACCTTCGGGGTCACCAGTCGGAGGCCGGGGAGGCTTGACATGAGGGCGTGGGGCAAAGGGAGCAGGTGGATCCAGCGGTGGGATCCGGAGGACGACGGGTTCTGGGAGCGGGAGGGGGAGCGCGTCGCCCGGCGGAACCTGGCGTTCTCGGTCCTTTCGGAGCACGTGGGGTTCTCGGTGTGGACCCTGTGGTCGGTCATGGTGCTGTTCATGGGCCCGGAGTACGGCATCGACCCCGCGGGAAAGTTCTTCCTCGTGTCGATGGCGACGCTCGTGGGGGCCGTCGTGCGCGTCCCGTACACCTTCGCCGTCGCCCGGTTCGGGGGACGGAACTGGACGGTCATCGCGGCGGGCCTCCTGCTGCTGCCCACCGTGGCCGCGTTCGCCGTCATGGAGCCCGGCACGTCGTACGGCACGTTCATGGCGTGCGCGCTGCTCACCGGCATCGGCGGCGGGAACTTCGCCTCCTCCATGACCAACATCAACTCCTTCTTCCCGCTGCGCAAGAAGGGCTGGGCCCTCGGGCTCAACGCGGGCGGCGGCAACATCGGCGTGCCCGTGGTGCAGCTGGTCGCGCTCGCCGTCATCGGGGCCGGCGGCGGGCCGCGGCTGCTGCTCGGCGTCTACATCCCGCTGGTCGTCGTCTCCGCCGTCTGTGCCGCGCTGTTCATGGACAACATCGCCTCCGTGCGCAACGACACGGGGGCCGCGCGGGAGGCCGCGCGCGACCCGCACACTTGGATCATGGCGTTCCTGTACGTGGGGACCTTCGGGTCTTTCATCGGCTACAGCTTCGCCTTCGGCCTCGTGCTCCAGACCCAGTTCGGGCGCACCCCGCTGGAGGCCGCGCAGCTCACCTTCGTCGGGCCGCTGCTGGGCTCGCTCGTCCGGCCCGTGGGCGGGCGGCTCGCCGACCGCTACGGCGGGGCCCGGATCACCCTGGGCAACTTCGTCGCCATGGCCGCCGCCACCGGAGTCGTCGTGCTGGCCTCCGTCCGGGAGTCGCTCGGGCTCTTCACCGGGGCGTTCGTGGTGCTTTTCGTGCTCAGCGGCCTCGGCAACGGCTCCACGTACAAGATGATCCCGGGCATCTTCCAGGCCAAGGCCCTGCGCAAGGGGCTCACCGGGGACGAGGCCGACCGCTACGGGCGGCGGCTCTCGGGCGCCGCCATGGGGCTGATCGGGGCCGTCGGCGCGCTCGGCGGGCTCGGGATCAACCTCGCGTTCCGGCAGTCGTTCCAGAGCGTCGGCTCGGGGACCGGCGCCTATCTCTCCTTCCTCGCCTTCTACGCCCTGTGCTTCGGGGTCACTTGGGCCGTATACCTCCGCGGGTCCGCCGCCCGTACGCCGTCCGCGACCGCCGCGGGTGCCGAGCGGGAGCTGTCGTACGCCGAGGTGTGACGTAACACGGTGGACATCGCGGGGATCCAGGGCCGTCACCGGCCGTTGGCAGGCTCCGTGGTCCACCGGGCACCCACCGAGCACCTACGACGAGCGGGACGCCAGACATGAACGTGATCCACGAGCACGGCCCCCTCGCCGGGTTCACCGTCGGCGTCACCGCCGCCCGCCGCGCCGACGAGCTGGGCGCGCTGCTCCAGCGGCGCGGCGCCACCGTGCTGCACGCGCCCGCCCTGCGGATCCTGCCGCTGTCCGACGACGGGCGGCTCCTGGCCGCCACCAAGGAGCTGATCGACCACGCGCCGGACGTCGTGGTCGCCACCACCGCCATCGGCTTCCGGGGGTGGGTGGAGGCCGCCGACGGCTGGGGGCACGGCGAGGCGCTGCTCGCGCGCCTGCGCGGGGTCGAGCTGCTCGCGCGGGGGCCGAAGGTGAAGGGCGCCGTGCGGGCGGCGGGGCTCGTCGAGCACTGGTCGCCGTCGTCGGAGTCGATGGCGGAGGTCCTGGACCGGCTGCTCGCCGAGGGCGTCGCGGGGCGGCGGGTCGCGCTCCAGCTGCACGGCGAGCCGCTGCCCGGGTTCGTGGAGGCGCTGCGGGCCGGGGGAGCGGACGTCGTCCTCGTGCCGGTGTACCGGTGGCTGCCGCCCGCCGACCTCGCGCCCGTGGACCGGCTCCTGGACGCGGCCGTGGGGCGCGGCGTCGACGCGCTCACCTTCACCAGCGCGCCCGCCGCCGCCTCGCTGCTCGCGCGGGCCGACGACCGGGGGATGGCGGGGGAGCTGCGCGCCGCCCTCGCGCACGACGTGCTCGCGGCCTGCGTGGGCCCGGTGACCGCGCTGCCGCTCCAGGGCGTCGGCGTGGACACCGTCCAGCCGGAGCGGTTCAGGCTCGGCCCGCTCGTCCAGCTGCTGTGCCAGGAACTGCCCGCGCGGGCCCGCGCGTTGCCGGTGGCCGGGCACCGGGTGGAGATCCGCGGGCACGCGGTCCTCGTGGACGGCGAGCTGCGGGCCGTGCCGCCCGCGGGGATGGCGCTGCTGCGCTCGCTCGCGCGGCGGCCCGGCTGGGTGGTCGCGCGCGCCGAGCTGCTGCGGGCGCTGCCGGGCGCGGGCCGCGACGAGCACGCCGTCGAGACCGCGATGGCCCGCCTGCGCACGGCACTCGGGGTGCCCAAGCTCGTCCAGACCGTGGTCAAGCGGGGCTACCGGCTCGCGCTCGACCCCGCGGCCGGGTCCAAGTACGGGGCCTGAGCCGGGGCGCCCGCCGGCCTGCCGCGCAGCACGAGCGCCCGGCCGAGCAGGCCGAACGCGAGCGTGCACAGGGCCGCGCGCACGATGTTCCACGCCACCCACGGGTCCTCGAAGTCCGCGCGCACGGCGGCCGGGTCCGCGGTCAGCGCCGGGTCGCCCGCCGCGGCGAGGTCGTCGTTCAGGGGCACGTTCACCACGGCCGTGAGCACGAAGGCGAGCGCGTACGCGGCCAGGGCGCCGCACACCCACCACCGCAGCGGCGTGCGCCGCAGCCGCCACGCGGCGATGCAGGTGCTCAGCAGCGCCCCGAAGAAGCCGAAGAAGAACACCGGGTTCTCGATGGCGTCGTTGATGTGCTGCATGACCTCGATGTACGCGCGGTCCGAGCTGCGCGCGAGGCCGGGCATGACCGCGCACGCGAAGACGTAGAAGGACCCGGCCATCAGGCCCGTGGTGAGCGCCGCCGCGCCCAGGGTGACGCCGTCGGCGGGCCGGCCGGTACGAGGTGTGCCGTTGTTCGTCATGCCGTCGAGTCAAGCCGCGCGCCACCGCCGGGACCATGGCCGGCGAGCGCACCGGCATAAGCGCGCGTCTCCGCCCGCGGTACGCCCGTCTTGCCACGAGGGCGTCCGCGCGCGGTGGCAGGGGTTCCGGACCCGCGCCGGGAAGGGCACTGTAGGAGTACGGACGGGCGTACGGACGGCACGCACCCGCGCGTCGCCACGACCGGAACGGCCCCGACTCACCGGCGACACCGAGGCGGTGACACGCGCATGGCGTTGAGTGCGGCCCCCCAGGAGGCCCCGCACAAGCCCCCGCACAAGGCGACGTACAAGGACCCGTACGAACCCGCGCACAAGCCCGCTCCCAAGCTCGCGTACGCCGAGCTGCGCTTCGACTCGGGGCGGACCTGCCTCGACCTCCTCGCGACGACCCACCCGGTGGAGCGGCTCGACGACGTGGGCCGGCTGTGCGCCTGGCTGGCCGGCGCGGGCCTGGTCCCGCCGGGCACCCCGCTGCCGGAGGCCGAGCCGACCTGGCTCGCCGCCTTCCGCGAACTGCGCGGCCACATCGACCGGTTGGTCGGCGGCGAGCTGGCGGGACGGCCCGCCGACGCGGCGCTCGCCCGCGTGAACGCGCTGGCCGCGGCGGCCCCGCCCGCCCCGCGCGCGGTCCGGCACGCCGACGGCAGCCTCACCCGCGCGCTGCACGGCACGCCGGGGCGCGCCGCCCTGCTCGCGGCCGTCGCCCGCGACGCGGTCGAGCTGCTCACCGACCCGGTGGCCCGCTCGCTGCTGCGCCGGTGCGAGGGCGACAGCTGCCCGATCGTCTACCTCGACACGTCACGGGGGCACCGCCGCCGCTGGTGCTCCAGCGAGGTGTGCGGCAACCGGGAGCGGGTGGCCCGGCACCGGCGGCGGGCGGCGGGACTCACGCGCGCGTGAGCGACGAAAACCTCGCCGCTGCCTGAACACACCCCCCGCTCTGTCCGTATGTCCCTGATGACCAGCCAGCGCGGGCCAGCCGGGCCGAAGCGCGGACAGCGGAGGCAGACGTGCGCAAGGATTCCGCCGTGGCCGATGAACGCCCGCACCGGCATCGTGCGGCGCCCGCGCCGGAGCCGGACGAGGAACTGATGCGCGCGCTCTACCGCGAGCACGCGGGACCACTTCTCGCCTATGTGCTGCGCCTGGTGGCGGGAGACCGGCAGCGCGCCGAAGATGTCGTGCAGGAAACGCTCATCCGTGCCTGGAAGAACGCCGGTCAGCTCAACCGTGCGACCGGTTCGGTACGCCCCTGGCTGGTGACGGTCGCGCGCCGCATCGTCATCGACGGCCACCGCAGCCGGCAGGCCCGGCCGCAGGAGGTCGACCCGTCGCCGCTGGAGGTCATCCCCGCGGAGGACGAGATCGATAAGGCGCTGTGGCTGATGACGCTTTCGGACGCGCTGGAGGACCTGACTCCCGCGCACCGGGAGGTACTTGTCGAGACCTACTTCAAAGGGCGTACGGTCAATGAGGCGGCCGAGACGCTGGGCATACCCAGTGGGACGGTGCGCTCGCGGGTCTTCTACGCGCTGCGCTCGATGAAGCTGGCTCTGGAGGAGCGGGGGGTGACGGCATGAGTACGCCGTACGACGCACACGGCCATGACCCGCGGGGTCCCGGCGCGGTGCACGAGACCGTCGGCGCCTACGCCCTCGGCATCCTGGACGACGCGGAGGCCACCGAGTTCGAGGCGCACCTGGCGGGCTGCGAGATCTGTGCCCGGCAGCTGGAGGAGTTCTCCGGCATGGAGCCGATGCTCGCCGCCCTCGCGGACCTCCCGGGGGCGAGCGGCCAGCCGGACGGGCGGGACGCCTCGGCGGTGCCCCGGCCGCGCGGCCTGCCCGGCATCGGTGAGCAGCTCGCCGCACGGCCGGGCCCGCGCCTCGCCGAACGCCTCGTGGACGAGGTCGCGGACCGGCGCGCGCGGCGGCGCAGGCGCGGCCTGTACCTGGTCGCGGCGGCGGCCGCGCTGATCATCGGCGGGCCCCTCGCGGTGGTCGCGGCCGACGGCGGTGACGACGGCTCGAAGCGGCAGGTGGCGGTCGACCCGCACCCGACATCGCCCGCCGAGGACGCCTTCTTCCACCACATGAAGGAGATGAACTCCGCCACCGACCCGAAGACGAAGGTCACCGCCACGGTCGGCACCGAGAAGAAGGCCTGGGGCACCCACGCCGTCCTGGAGTTGAAGAACGTCAAGGGCCCGCTCAAGTGCTCCCTCGTCGCGGTCGGCAAGGACGGCAAGCGCGAAACCGTGTCGTCCTGGTCGGTGCCCAAGTGGGGCTACGGCATCAAGGACAGCCCGAACAAATGGGCCCGCAACCCGCTGTACGTGCACGGCGGAGCCGCCTTCGACCGCGCCGACATCGACCGCTTCGAGGTCACCACGTTCGACGGCGAACGCCTCGTGTCGGTGGACGTCTGAGGCCCGCACGGCCCCGGCCACCGCTCTGACCAGCAAAGCCCCGGGTCACGGCCTGGCGACGGACGGCGTACGAGACTGCACAAGCGGGCCCCCTTTCGCGTACGGTGGACGGCTGCTCAATACGAGCAGCAGCACGTCAGGAAAGGGGCCCCGGTGGCCGACGTACGCGACCGCGAGATCAGCGTCGAACAGGAACACCTCGACCAGGTCTACCGCCGCCTGGAGGAGAAGATCCACGAGGCCGAGTTCCTGATGAACGACGCCGCCCAGCGTTCCCAGGTCGGTACGCCGGGCGCGCTCGCCGAGCGCGACGCGCAGGTCTTCCGCGCGGGCATCCACCTCAACCGTCTCAACAACGAGTTCGAGGACTTCCTCTTCGGCCGCATCGACCTCCTGCTCGGCAAGGACGGCAAGAAGGGCCCCGACGGCGCCTACACGGCGGTCGAACCCGCCGAGGGCGCGGTCCGTGAGAACGGGTCGGGGCAGCAGGCCGACATCGCCGAGACCCTGCACATCGGCCGCATCGGCGTCCTGGACGCGGACTACTCGCCGCTGGTCATCGACTGGCGCGCGCCCGCCGCCGCCCCCTTCTACCGCTCCACCCCGGTGGACCCCGGCCGGGTCGTGCGCCGCCGCGTCATCCGCTCCAAGGGCCGCAAGGTCCTCGGCGTCGAGGACGACCTGATGCGCCCCGAGCTGACGGCGTACCTGGACGGCGAGGCGCTGGCCGTCGTCGGCGACGGCGCGCTCATGGCCGCGCTCGGGCAGGCCCGCAGCCACACCATGCGCGACATCGTGGCGTCCATCCAGGCCGAGCAGGACCAGGTGATCCGCGCGCCCGCCGCGTCCGTGACGTACGTGGAGGGCGGGCCCGGCACGGGCAAGACGGCGGTCGCGCTGCACCGCGCCGCGTACCTCCTCTACCAGGACCGCCGCCGCTACGCGGGCGGCATCCTCATCGTCTCCCCGACGCCTCTCCTCGTCGCCTACACGGAGGGCGTGCTTCCGTCCCTCGGCGAGGAGGGCCAGGTCGCCATCCGCGCGGTCGGCTCCCTCGTCGACGGCGTGGACGCCACGGTCTACGACACCCCGGCGGTGGCCCGCGTCAAGGGCTCCTCGCGCATGCTGAAGATCCTCCGCAAGGCCGCGCGCGGGGCCCTGGAGACCCCTGCCGCGCCGGCCCCCGCGGAGGAGGGCACCCTCTTCCCGGACCCGGAGCGGCCGACGGCGCCCGGCACCCCCACCCGCCTGCGCGTGGTGGCCTTCGGCCGCCGCCTGGAGCTGGAGGCGGAGGACCTGGCCCGCATCAGACGCAACGCGCTCGGCGGCACCGCGCCGGTGAACCTCCTGCGCCCCCGCGCCCGCAAGCTCCTCCTGGACGCCCTCTGGGACAGGTCCGGCGCGGCCACCCGGCACAGCGACCCGGAACTCGCCGCCGAACTCCGCTCGTCGTTCGACGAGGACATCACCACCGAGGACGCGTTCATCGCGTTCCTGGACGCGTGGTGGCCCGTCCTCACCCCCCGCGGCGTCCTGCGCGCGATGGCCGACGAGAGGCGCCTCGGCCGCTGGGCCCGCCGGGTCCTCTCCCCGGGTGAGGTCCGCAAGCTGGCCCGCTCCCTGCGCCGCGAGGCGTACTCCGTGCACGACATCGCGCTCCTCGACGAGCTACAGGCCATCCTCGGCACCCCCGCGCGGCCGCGGAAGAAGCGCGACCTCGACCCGCTGGACCAGCTCACGGGCCTGGACGAGCTGATGCCGGTGCGCGAGGAGTCCCAGCGCGAGCGGGCCGAGCGGCTCGCCGCCGAGCGCACCGAGTACGCGCACGTCATCGTCGACGAGGCCCAGGACCTCACGCCCATGCAGTGGCGCATGGTGGGCCGCAGGGGCCGCCACGCCACCTGGACGGTCGTGGGCGACCCGGCGCAGTCCTCCTGGTCCGACCCGGACGAGGCCGCCGCGGCCCGCGACGAGGCGCTCGGCACCCGCCCGCGCCGCCGCTTCACGCTGACCGTGAACTACCGCAACCCCGCCGAGATCGCCGACCTCGCCGCCAAGGTCCTGGCCCTTGCCATGCCCGGCTCCGAGTCGCCCTCCGCCGTCCGCTCCACGGGTGTCGAGCCGCGCTTCGCCGTCGTACGGGGCAAGGACCTCGGCGGGTCCGTGCGCGAGGAGGCGGCCCGGTTGCTCGACGAGGTCGAGGGGACCGTCGGCGTCGTCGTCGCCATGCACCGCCGCGACCAGGCGGCCCGCTGGCTCGCCGGGCTCGGCGAGCGCGTCGTGGCGCTCGGCAGCCTGGAGGCCAAGGGCCTGGAGTACGACGCGACGGTCGTCGTGTCGCCCGCCGAGATCGCCGACGAGTCCCCGGCGGGCCTGCGCGTCCTGTACGTGGCGCTGACCCGTGCCACCCAGCAGCTCACGGTCCTGTCGGGCGAGCGCGACGAGCCGGACGCGGACGGCGTGCCGGACCTGCTCAGGGAATGACCCCCTGCTACGGGAATTGCCTTACGGGATTCGTTTGTTACCGTTGATGTGGCACCGGCTCGATCCAAGCCCCCGGGCCCAACCTTCGTCGCTACGAGCGACCACTTGCCGCGAGGCGAGCATGGCGGGTCGGTGTCACTCAACGTGAGAAGAGGTCCGCGTCATCCGTGACGCGGACCTTTTTCTTTGCCCGCTCCCGACTTTCTTTGCCCGCTCTCGACGCGAGCGCCCCTTCCCCGGACCCGGCACTTCTCGTATGGTGGAAGTAGTTTTCCGAAACTACGGTGAACAAAACGTTCTCAATCCGGGGCGGCTACCACGTACTCAGGGGTAGGTGCGACCATCGGACGGCAACAGCTACAAGGTGAAAGCAGAGGAAGTCCGCCATGGCAACGGCGCCCAGCGTCTCCTACTCGATGACGGTCAGGCTGGAGGTGCCCGCGAGCGGAACCGCGGTCTCCCAGCTGACCACGGCCGTGGAGTCCTCCGGCGGCTCCGTCACCGGCCTCGACGTCACGGCGTCCGGCCACGAGAAGCTGCGCATCGACGTCACGATCGCCGCCTCGTCCACCGCGCACGCCGACGAGATCGTCGAGGAGCTGCGCGGCATCGAGGGCGTCACCCTCGGCAAGGTCTCCGACCGTACGTTCCTGATGCACCTCGGCGGCAAGATCGAGATGGCGTCCAAGCACCCCATCCGCAACCGCGACGACCTGTCCATGGTCTACACCCCGGGCGTCGCCCGCGTGTGCATGGCGATCGCCGAGAACCCCGAGGACGCCCGCCGCCTCACCATCAAGCGCAACTCCGTCGCGGTCGTGACGGACGGCTCGGCCGTCCTCGGCCTCGGCAACATCGGCCCCAAGGCCGCGCTGCCCGTCATGGAGGGCAAGGCCGCCCTCTTCAAGCGCTTCGCGGGCATCGACGCCTGGCCGCTCTGCCTGGACACCCAGGACACCGACGCCATCGTCGAGATCGTCAAGGCCATCGCGCCGGGCTTCGCGGGCATCAACCTGGAGGACATCTCGGCGCCCCGCTGCTTCGAGATCGAGGCCCGCCTCCGCGAGGCCCTCGACATCCCCGTCTTCCACGACGACCAGCACGGCACCGCGATCGTCGTGCTCGCCGCGCTGACCAACGCGCTGCGCGTGGTGGGCAAGAGCATCGGTGACGTACGGGTCGTCATGTCCGGCGCGGGCGCGGCCGGCACGGCCATCCTGAAGCTGCTGCTCGCCGCGGGCGTCAAGCACGCCGTCGTCGCCGACATCCACGGCGTCGTGCACGCCGACCGCGCGGACCTGGTGGACGCCGCGGCCGATTCGCCGCTGCGCTGGATCGCCGACAACACCAACCCCGAGGGCATCACCGGCACCCTCAAGGAAGCCGTGCGCGGCGCCGATGTGTTCATCGGCGTCTCGGCGCCGAACGTGCTCGGCGGCGAGGACGTCGCGGCCATGGCCGACGACGCCATCGTGTTCGCGCTCGCGAACCCCGACCCGGAGGTCGACCCGGCCATCGCCCGCCAGACGGCGGCGGTCGTGGCCACCGGCCGCTCGGACTTCCCGAACCAGATCAACAACGTCCTGGTCTTCCCCGGCGTCTTCCGCGGCCTGCTCGACGCCCAGTCGCGCACGGTCAACACCGAGATGATGCTGGCCGCCGCGACCGCCCTCGCGGACGTGGTGACCGAGGACGAACTCAACCCGAACTACATCATCCCGAGCGTCTTCAACGACAAGGTCGCGGGAGCTGTCGCCGGGGCGGTGCGCACCGCGGCCAAGGCCGCGGGCGTGGCGGGCTGAGCCCCCGTCTGTGACGGGTGCCACGGCGCGTCGGCACGGCGCGTCGTGGAACACCGCCCTCAGCGGGCCTCTAGGGTGGCCTGGGCACGGGCCTGCCGGCCCGCGCCGCCCTGACCAGGCCCGCACGCCTGCGGCACCGCTCCGGGAGCGGACGGAGCGTCACCATTTCGAGGCACCTTAACGAAATGGGCGCTTTTCGTGTGACTCCCAGGGGTGCCGGATTGGCTTTCCCGCCGCAGGTGGGGGCAGGATGCGTCTCTGGGCGCGAGGGTCTGACCAAGACCCGGGTCCTGGGCCTGACCGAGACCCTGGCAGCATCGGCTTCGCTGTTGCCTAACATGCGGCTCCGCCGCGTGGCACGCCTCAACGGCAAGAAGAACACGGGAGTACAAACATGAACCGCAGTGAGCTGGTGGCCGCGCTGGCCGACCGCGCCGAGGTGACCCGCAAGGACGCCGACGCCGTGCTGGCCGCGTTCGCCGAGACCGTCGGCGAGATCGTTGCCAAGGGCGACGAGAAGGTCACCATCCCCGGCTTCCTGACCTTCGAGCGCACCCACCGTGCCGCTCGCACCGCCCGCAACCCGCAGACCGGCGAGCCGATCAACATCCCGGCCGGTTACAGCGTCAAGGTTTCGGCGGGCAGCAAGCTCAAGGAAGCCGCGAAGGGCAAGTAGCCTTCAGCAGCGAGGGGCGGCCACCCGGTTCGGGTGGCCGCCCCTTTGGCGTTGTGCTGTGGTTCTTCGTCCGCGGCGGCGTCGTGGCTGGGCGCGCCCGCGCGGCGGAGCCGCAAATCGACAGAGCCCCGCGCCCCTTCGTGCGCTTGGCTAGCTGCCCGGCAGCTCGACCTTCGCGCCCAGCTCCACGAGCTTGTCCATGAAGTTCTCGTAGCCCCGGTTGATCAGGTCGATGCCGTGGACCCGGGACGTGCCCTGCGCGGCGAGGGCGGCGATCAGGTACGAGAAGCCGCCGCGCAGGTCGGGGATGACCAGGTCGGCGCCCTGGAGCTTCGTGGGGCCGCTGACGACCGCGGAGTGCAGGAAGTTGCGCTGGCCGAAGCGGCAGTCCGAGCCGCCGAGGCACTCGCGGTAGAGCTGGATGTGGGCGCCCATCTGGTTCAGCGCCGAGGTGAAGCCGAGGCGGGACTCGTAGACCGTCTCGTGGACGATGGACAGGCCCGTCGCCTGCGTCAGGGCGACGACCAGCGGCTGCTGCCAGTCGGTCTGGAAGCCGGGGTGGACGTCCGTCTCCAGGGCGATGGACTTCAGCCGACCGCCGGGGTGCCAGAAGCGGATGCCCTCGTCGTCGATCTCGAAGGCGCCGCCGACCTTCCGGTACGTGTTCAGGAAGGTCATCATCGAGCGCTGCTGGGCGCCGCGCACGTAGATGTTGCCCTCGGTCGCCAGGGCCGCGGAAGCCCAGGAGGCGGCCTCAAGGCGGTCCGAGAGGGCGTGGTGGTTGTAGCCGCCGAGGCTGTCGACACCGGTGATCCGTATGGTCCGGTCCGTGTCCATGGCGATGATCGCGCCCATTTTCTGCAGGACGCAGATCAGGTCCTCGATCTCCGGCTCGACCGCGGCGTTCGAGAGCTCCGTCACACCCTCGGCGAGCACGGCGGTGAGCAGGACCTGCTCGGTGGCGCCCACGGAGGGGTAGGGCAGGCGGATCTTGGTGCCGCGCAGGCGCTGCGGGGCCTCCAGGTACTGGCCGCCCTCGCGCTTCTCGATGGTCGCGCCGAACTGGCGGAGCACCTCGAAGTGGAAGTCGATCGGCCGGCCACCGATGTCACAGCCGCCGAGACCCGGGATGAAGGCGTGGCCGAGGCGGTGCAGGAGCGGGCCGCAGAACAGGATCGGGATCCGCGAGGAGCCCGCGTGCGCGTCGATGTCGGCGACGTTCGCACTTTCCACATGCGAGGGGTCGAGCACCAGCTCGCCCGGCTCCTCACCCGGGCGGACCGTCACGCCGTGCAGTTGCAGCAGACCGCGTACGACACGGACGTCGCGGATGTCGGGAACGTTGCGCAGACGGCTCGGAGCGCTGCCGAGCAGCGCGGCGACCATGGCCTTGGGCACGAGGTTCTTCGCGCCGCGGACACGGATCTCGCCCTCCAGCGGGGTTCCGCCGTGGACAAGCAGTACGTCTTGGGTGCCGTTGACGGTCATCAATCTCGCGTTCCGATGAGGTGGACGGGGGGATCAAAGGGAAAGCGTAATGGCCGCCCGACCCCCGTCCGTAGGTCCAAGGGGGCACAAGCACGTCATGAGTCCGCTACAACACGAACCGTGCGGAACCGGACGCTCAGGGTCACCTTCCCCGTGCGCCGCCAGGGCCGCCCGCGTACGCCCTGAACTGCGCGCACTTCCGTGGGGCCATTGCCTCCCCGCGCGAGCCCAAGATGCGGGATCATGTCTGGCATGACCGAGGTGTCCTCGCTCACAGGGCGGTTGCTCGTGGCCACGCCGGCCCTGTCGGACCCCAATTTCGACCGTGCGGTGGTGCTGCTCCTCGACCACGACGAGGAGGGCTCCCTGGGCGTGGTCCTCAACCGCCCGACCCCGGTCGGCGTCGGCGACATCCTGGAGGGCTGGGGTGAGCTTGCGGGCGCGCCGGGCGTGGTCTTCCAGGGCGGCCCGGTCTCCCTCGACTCGGCGCTCGGCGTCGCGGTGATCCCCGGTGACGAGGGGGCCGCGGCGGGCGCCCGGCGCAGGCCCGGCCGGGACGACCCCGTCGGCTTCCGGCGGGTGCACGGCGCGATCGGCCTGGTCGACCTGGAGGCACCGCCGGAGCTGCTCGCCGCCGCGCTCGGCTCCCTGCGGATCTTCGCGGGGTACGCGGGCTGGGGCCCGGGCCAGCTGGAGGACGAACTGGTCGACGGCGCGTGGTACGTGGTCGAGTCCGAGCCCGGTGACGTCTCGTCGCCCGATCCGGAGCGGCTGTGGCGGTCGGTGCTGCGGCGCCAGCGCAGCGACCTTGCGATGGTGGCGACGTATCCGGACGACCCGTCGCTGAACTGACGTCCGGTCAGCCGGTCTCCGTCCGCAGATACCGGTCCGCCAGCGGGTGCGGATCCTGCGTCGGGACGGCCAGGTGGACGGTGACCGGGGGCGCGTTCTTCAGGCGTACGTAGCGCAGTCCGGAGTGCGCGTACCGGCGGGCGACCGGCTCCGGCGCGACGCCGACGCCGTGGTCCGCGGCGACGGCCTCCAGCCACTCGTCGAAGTTGTCGGCGGTGCAGGCGAGGTCGGGGCGGCGGCCCGCGGGCCACAGCTCGGGGCGGGTCGTGCCGGTGACGGTGTTCACCACCAGCGGGTACGCGGCCAGCTCCGCCCAGTCGACGACGCGGCGCCCCGCGAGCGCCCCGGAGCCGCGGGCGAGCACGGCGACGCGCGGCTCGTCGAGCAGCTTCCGGCCCCGTACCCCTTCCGGCAGATCACCGCGTACGACCGCCACGTCGCAGGCGCCCGACGTGAGCCCCGCCAGCGGCTCGTCGCGGCGCACCAGGCGCACGAGCGCCCCGGTCGCCTCCTTGAACGCGGTGGTGAGCGGCCCGCAGACCTCCGGGAGCATGGAGGTGAAGCCGAGCCGCAGCTCCGGCCGCCCGGCGCCCGGTGCGCGCAGCGCGGCGTCGAGGCGCGTGAGCAGCGGCGCGAGGTCGTCGCGCAGGCGGCGCCCGGCGTCGGTGAGGCCCACGTGGCGCGTGGTGCGGTCGACGAGGCGGGTGCCGACGGCCTCCTCAAGGGCCCGCACGGTCCGCGTGAGCGCGGGCTGCCCGATGCCGAGCGCGGCCGCCGCGTGCGTGAAGCTCAGCTCGTCGGCGACGGCGAGGAAGCCGCGCAGATGCCGCAGCTCCACGGCGCTGACAGTGCTCGAAGGATCCATGCCTGCCGAGCATAAGCGCACTCCACGGGCATTTCCCTGCCGATCCGGAGACTGCCTACGTTTCCGCACCGGACTACCCGCTGCCTGAAGGGAGCTGATCGTCGGTGCGGAAGATCTGGCTGTTGATGCTGGGGGCCTTCACGTTGGGGCTCGACGCGTACGTGATGGCGGGGCTGCTGCCCGTGGTCGCGGGCGATCTGGGCACGACCGTGTCCCTCGCCGGGCAGATGGTGACCGTGTTCACGCTCGCGTACGCGGTGAGCGCGCCGCTCGTGGCGGGCCTGTTCGCGGGGGTGCGCCCGCGCGTGCTGATCATCGCGGCCCTCGCCGTGTTCACGGTGGGCAACGCCCTGACCGCGCTCGCGCCCGGCCTCGCGGTGCTGCTCGTCTCCCGTGCGGTGGCGGGCGTGGGGGCCGGGGTGTACTCGGCGCTCTCCACGGCGGCCGCCGCCGCGCTCGCCGGACCCGAGAGGCGCGGCCGGGCGCTCGCCCTGGTGATGGGCGGCATGAGTTCGGGCACGGTGCTCGGCGTGCCGCTGGGGGTGCTGCTCGCCGACCACACCTCGTGGCGCTCGACCATGTGGCTGGTGACGGGCCTCGGCGCGGTCGCCCTCGCGGGGCTCGCGGTGGGTCTGCCCGAGATCCCCGCGGCGCCCGCCGTGCCGGTGCGGGCGCGGCTCGGGGCGCTCACGGACCGCGCCGTGCTGCCCGTCGTGGGCGTGTCCTTCCTGGGGGCGGTGTCGAGCCTCGGCCTGTACACGTACCTGGCGCCGGTCCTGGACGCGGTGGGCGGCGTCGGCGAGGGCGACGTGGCGCCGTACCTGTGGGCGTGGGGGATCGGCGGGGTGCTCGGCAGCGTCCTTGCGGGGCCGCTGGTGGACCGTACGGGCCGGGTGCTCGCCCTGGTGACCGGGGTGACGGCGCTCCTGGTCGTATCGGAAGCCTCTCTTCCGCTCCTTGGTGCCGCGGCCTTCCCCGCGCTCGTGGTCTGGGGCGCGGCGGGCTGGGCCTTCCAGGTGCCGCAGCAGCACCGCCTGTTGGCCCTCAGCGCCGAGCGCGGCACGGTGGCCCTCGCCCTCAACAACTCCGCCCTCTACCTGGGCAGCGCGGTCGGGTCCGGCGTCGCGGGACTCGCCCTTTCGGCGGGCCTCGGCGCGGGCGCGCTGCCGTGGGCGGCCGCCGGGGTCGCGGCCCTGGGCCTCGCCGTGCACCTGGTGGCGGGGCGCGGTGCGCGCGGAGCCGACAGCCGCTGCCAGGACGCGCCGGGCGTGAGTACCCTTGGCACCTATGAGCACTCTTGAGCCCGAGCCCGAGCGCGGGGCAGGTACGGGGACCCTCGTAGAGCCGACGCCACAGGTGTCGCACGGTGACGGCGACCACGAGCGCTATGCGCACTACGTCCAGAAGGACAAGATCATGGCGAGCGCGCTCGACGGGACTCCCGTCGTGGCGCTCTGCGGCAAGGTGTGGGTCCCCGGCCGCGACCCGAAGAAGTACCCCGTCTGTCCCATGTGCAAGGAGATCTACGAGTCCATGGGCGCCGGCGGCGACAAGGACAAGGGCGGTAAGGACGGCGGCAAGAAGTAGCCGTTCCCCTGCCCGGCCGATCTGTGTGAGCCCCCGCCGCGCCTGCCCGCGCGCCGGGGGCTCACCCGTGTCTTGACCTGGGCGTGCGCGCTCCGGGTCAGGTCCGGCGCCCGAGGGCGAGGGGCGTGGCGCCGAGGGCCGTCCACGGCCCCGGGACCGGCCCCCGTTGCATATGCCGCAAAGGCCCTTTTGCCCTGTGCAAGGCCGTGGCAGCCTCCTCCCCATGACCTTTGAGCAACTGATCCCGGCGCCCGCACGCGCCGAGGGCACACCGGGCGGCACCGGCTTCACCGTCGACAGGTCGACCACGCTCTGGGCGGGCCCGGGCACCGAGTCCACCGAGCGCTGGCTGCGCGCGACGCTGGGCGGCACCTTCCATCTGCCGCTCGCGCCGGGCGCGGAGACCGCCCCGGGCACCGTCGTCCTGCGCGTCGACGACGAGGGCGGGGCCCTCGCGGCCGAGGCGTACCGGCTCACCGTCACCGCCGACCGCGTCGAGATCCGCGGCGGCGGCCCGGCCGGCGTCTTCTGGGGCGCCCAGACGCTGCGTCAACTCCTCGGCCCTGACGCCTTCCGCCGGGCCCCGCTCGCCACGGAGGGCACGCTCACCGTCCCCGAGGGCGTCGTCGAGGACGCCCCCCGGTTCGGCTGGCGCGGCATGATGCTCGACGTGTCGCGGCACTTCATGTCCAAGGACGGGGTCCTGCGCTATCTGGACCTGCTCGCCGCGCACAAGCTCAACGTCTTCCACTTCCACCTCACCGACGACCAGGGCTGGCGCCTGGAGATCAAGCGCTACCCCCGGCTCACCGAGGTGGGCGCGTGGCGGTCGCGCACCAAGTGGGGCCACCGCCAGTCGGACCTGTGGAACGAGAACCCGCACGGCGGCTTCTACACCCAGGACGACATCCGCGAGATCGTCGCCTACGCGGCGGCGCGGCACATCACCGTCGTACCGGAGATCGAGATTCCGGGGCACTCGCAGGCCGCCATCGCCGCCTATCCGGAACTCGGCAACGCCGACGTCATCGACACGAACGCCCTGTCCGTCTGGGACAACTGGGGCGTCACGCCGAACGTGCTCGCGCCCACCGAGGGCACCCTCCGCTTCTACGAAGGGGTCTTCGAGGAGGTCCTGGAGCTGTTCCCGTCGACGTTCATCCACGTCGGCGGCGACGAGTGCCCCAAGGAGCAGTGGAAGGACTCCCAGGTCGCGCAGGACCGCATCGAGCAGCTCGGGGTCAGCAACGAGGACGAGTTGCAGAGCTGGTTCATCCGGCACTTCGACAAGTGGCTGGCCGCGCGCGGGCGTCGGCTCATCGGCTGGGACGAGATCCTGGAGGGCGGGCTCGCGGAGGGCGCGGCCGTGTCCTCCTGGCGCGGCTACAGCGGCGGCATCGCGGCGGCCAAGGCGGGCCACGACGTCGTCATGTGCCCCGAGCAGCACGTGTATCTGGACCACCGTCAGCACGGCGGCCCCGACGAGCCGGTGCCCATCGGCTGGGTGCGCACGCTGGAGGACGTCTACCGCTTCGAGCCGGTGCCGGACAAGCTCACCGAGGACGAGGCCCGGCACGTGCTCGGCACCCAGGCCAACGTGTGGACCGAGGTGATGGAGAACGAGGACCGCGTCGACTACCAGGTCTTCCCCAGGCTCGCGGCGCTCTCGGAGGTCGCCTGGAGCGAGCTTCCCGCCCCCGCCGAGCGCGACTTCGCGGCCTTCGAGGAGCGAATGACGGCCCACTACGCGCGACTTGACGCCTTCGGTGTCTCCTACCGCAGGCCGGAAGGACCGCTGCCCTGGCAGCAGCGACCGGGCGTGTTCGGACGCCCGATCGAGGGGGCGCCCCCAAACGTGTGAGGTCCGCCCCGCGCACGTGCTCCCGGCGGCCCGCCCTGCGACCGTGGGCCGCCAGGAGAAAGCCGTACAAGGCTCACCGAAGAGTGGCAATTCCCGCTGACCGGCGAGGGAGTGCGAAAACGGCATATCCCCCAGGTCTGCGGACGAACGTCTCCTAGCGGACCCCCGCGCCGGGGCCCGGTGAAGATGTGCCAGAGTTGCCACGTCCGGGTTGTGAGCACGTACCGTACGGCGGAACAGGCGTAACGGTGAGCGCGGCACGCAAGTGGCCGGGCCATCGGGAAGGGGCAGCCGGTTTTGACCACGCACGCACCGCGGGCGGCGCAGGGGGCGCAGTCTGTGTCGCTGCCCGCCACGCTCGACGAGGCCGTCGCGGCGCTCACCGCCGTGCCCGCAGCCGTGCCCGTCGCGGGCGGCACGGACCTGATGTCGTCGGTCAACGCCGGCCTGCTGCGCCCCGCCGCGCTCGTCGGCCTCGGCCGCATCAGCGAGATCCGCGGCTGGCAGTACCAGGACGGGCACGCCCTGCTCGGCGCCGGGCTCACGCACGCGCGCATGGGACGCCCGGACTTCGCGGCGCTCATCCCGGCGCTCGCCGCGGCCGCGCGCGCCGCGGGACCGCCCCAGATCCGCAACGCGGGCACCCTCGGCGGCAACATCGCCTCCGCCGCGCCGACCGGTGACGCGCTGCCCGTACTCGCCGCGCTCGAAGCCGTGTTGATCATCGTGGGCCCCGGCGGCTCCCGCCGCGAGGTCCCGGTCTCGCACCTGCTCACGGGCATGGAGATGCTGCGCCCTGGCGAACTCATCGGATTTGTCCGCGTACCGCTCCTGCACGCCCCCCAGGTCTTCCTGAAGGCCACGGGGCGTACGGGTCCGGGCCGCGCCATCGCGTCCGTCGCGCTGGTCCTCGACCCCGCGCGCCGGGGCGTGCGATGCGCGGTGGGGGCGATCGCGCCCATGCCCCTGCGCCCCCTGGAGGCGGAGCAGTGGGTGGCCGGGCTCATCGACTGGGACGGCGAGCGCGGGCTCGTACCGGAGGCCCTGGCGGCGTTCGGTGACTACGTGGCGGCGGCGTGCATCCCGGACCAGCCGCCCGCCGAGGACGGCGGCGAGCGGCCGCATCCGCCCGCCGTACTGCATCTGCGGCGCACCGTCGCCGCGCTGGCCCGACGAGCACTGGGGAGGGCGCTGTCGTGACCGACGCTCAGAGGAACGGGACGGGTGGGGGCTGGCAGCCGCACCCGCAGGGCGAGTACGACGCCGACGCCACGGCGTTCGTGCAGCTCCCGGAGGGCGCTGTCGACGCGGTGAGCACGCCGCTCGCCGCCCCCGGGCACGGCTATGTGCCGCCGCAGATAACGGTCGCGCCGACGGCCGCCGACGCCACCGACCCCGCCGCCACGGGCGTGTGGGTGCTGCCCCCGGAGATCACCGGCATCGCGCCCGCGACCGGCGAGGCCCCGGCCGCGAGCTGGCCGGACCCCGCCGCGCGGCCCGGACCCGGGGGCCACGAGGCGTACGACGAGCCGCACGGGCCGTACGACGGGCCGCACGAGCCGCACGAGCCGCACGGACCGTACGAGCAGCACGTCCAGCACGCTCAGCACGTCCAGGACGCCTACGACCCGCGGGCCACCGGTCAGTGGACCTTCCCGGACGCGGTGCCGCCGGAGCAGCCCGCGCCGGGGCACGCGCACGCGCACGCGCCCGCTGCCCACGATGTGACCGGGCAGTGGTCCATCCCCGTCGCGGATGGGGACCTCCCGGACGAATCGGGCGAGTTCACCACGTCGTCGCTCGCGCAGCAGTGGGGCGGTACGCCACCCGCGACGCTGCCCGGGGGGGCTCCGGCACCCTGGGCCTCGGCGCTCGCGGCGATGCCGGAACCGATGGCTCCGCAGGCGCCGGACGCCTTCGCCGAGCAGCCCTTTGCGGAGCAGCCCTACGGTGAGCAGCCTTTCGCCGAGCAGCCCTTCGCCGAGCAGCCGCCGGTGGAGCAGCCCTCCCCTGAGCAGCAGCCCCCCGGGGAGCCGCCCGCCGTCGAGGAGACCCCCTTCGAGCGGACGGCCAAGCTGTTCGTCGTCGAGCGGCGTCCGGACGGTTCGCTCGGGCCGAGGGGAGGGGTGCCGGAGGAGGAGGCGGAGCCGCAGCCGCTGGTCGCCCCGGAGCCGGTGGCCGCCGGGCCGGAGGCCGAGCCGGAGCCTGGCCCCGAGCTTGAGCCCGAGCCCGGGCCGCCGGCCGCCCCTGAGCCGCTCGCCCTGCCGGAGCCCGAGCCGGAGCCCGCCCCCGTGGCGGCCGAGGCCCCTGCCCCGGTCGAACTCCCGGAGGCCCCGGCCCCGGTGGAGCCCGCCGTCGAGGAGGGGCCGGTCGTCGCCCCGGAGGAGCCGGTCGAAGCGCCGGAGGCCGGACCGGAGCCGGAGCCGGAGCCCGAGGCCGGGGAGGTCGCGGCGGAGCCCCCCGCCCCTGAACTGGAATTGACCCCTCCGGTCGAGGCCGAGGCGGCCGTCGACGCCCAGGAGACGGCGACCGGGACAGCCGTAGCGGCGGTGGAGGCCGTGGCGGCCACCGAGGTCGCTGAGGCCGCTGAGGCCGCCGAGACCGGAGAGGCCGCCGAGGCGGAGCCCGCGCCCGAGCCCCAGCCCGTCCACGACGAACACCCCCTCGTCTCCTACGTCCTGCGCGTCAACGGCGCCGACCGGCCCGTCACCGACGCCTGGATCGGCGAGTCGCTCCTGTACGTGCTGCGCGAGCGACTCGGCCTCGCGGGCGCCAAGGACGGCTGCTCGCAGGGCGAGTGCGGCGCCTGCAACGTCCAGGTGGACGGCCGGCTCGTGGCCTCCTGCCTGGTGCCCGCCGCCACCACGGCGGGCAGCGAGGTGCGCACCGTCGAGGGCCTCGCCGCCGACGGACAGCCCTCCGACGTCCAGCGGGCCCTCGCCAACTGCGGCGCCGTGCAGTGCGGCTTCTGCGTCCCGGGCATGGCCATGACGTTGCACGACCTCCTGGAGGGCAACCCCGCGCCCAGCGACCTGGAGACCCGCCGCGCCCTGTGCGGCAACCTGTGCCGCTGCTCGGGCTACCGCGGCGTGCTCGACGCGGTGCGCGACGTCGTCGCCGAGCGCGCGGCCAAGGGCGCCGCCGAGCAGGAGCAGGACGAGCAGGCCCCCGGGCAGACGCGCATCCCGCACCAGGCGGGACCGTACGGGCAGGACGGAGACCAGGCGTGACCGGCGTGACCAACGAGGCCGTCACCTCCCCCGGGGGGGCCGAGCAACTGCCGCACGGCATCGGCTCCTCGCTGCCGTCGGCGGACATCAGGGCCAAGACCGAGGGCACCTTCCCCTACGCCTCCGACCTGTGGGCGGAGGGCCTGCTGTGGGCGGCCGTCCTGCGCTCCCCGCACGCGCACGCGCGCGTGGTGTCCATCGACACCACCCACGCGCGCGAGCTGCCGGGCGTCCGCGCGGTCGTCACGCACGAGGACGTGCCGGGCGCGGCCCTGCACGGCCGCGGTACCGCCGACCGGCCGGTCTTCGCCTCCGACGTCGTGCGCCACCACGGCGAGCCCATCGCCGCCGTCGCCGCCGACCACCCGGACACCGCCCGGATGGCCGCCGCCGCGATCATCGTCGAGTACGAGGTGCTCGACCCGGTCACCGACCCGGAGAAGGCCTTCGAGGCGCCGCCGCTGCACCCGGACGGCAATCTGATCCGGCACATCCCGCTGCGCCACGGCGACCCGGAGGCGACCGGCGAGGTCGTCGTCGAGGGCCTGTACCGCATCGGCCGCCAGGACCCGGCGCCGATCGGCGCGGAGGCGGGCCTCGCGGTGCCGCGCCCGGACGGCGGCGTCGAGCTGTACGTCGCCTCGACCGACCCGCACGGCGACCGGGACCGGGCCGCCGCCGTGTACGGCCTCACGCCGGACCTGGTGAAGGTCGTCGTCACGGGCGTGCCGGGGGCCACCGCCGACCGCGAGGACCCGGGCTTCCAGCTGCCGCTCGGCCTGCTCGCGCTGCGGACGGGCTGCCCGGTCAAGATCACCGCGACGCGCGAGGAGTCCTTCCTCGGCCACGCCCACCGCCACCCCACGCTCCTGCGCTACCGCCACCACGCGGACGCGGAGGGCAAGCTGGTGAAGGTGGAGGCGCAGATCCTGCTCGACGGGGGCGCGTACGCGGACACCTCGCCGCAGGTGCTCGCCGCCGCGGTGTCCTTCGCCTGCGGCCCGTACGTCGTGCCGAACGCCTTCATCGAGGGCTGGGTGGTGCGCACGAACAACCCGCCCTCCGGCCACGTGCGCGGCGAGGGCGCCTTCCAGGTCTGCGCGGCGTACGAGGCGCAGATGGACAAGCTCGCCAAGAAGCTGGGCGTCGACCCGGCCGAGGTGCGCCTGCGCAACGCGATGGCGACCGGTGACGTCCTGCCCACGGGACAGACCGTGACGTGCCCGGCCCCCACGGCCGAACTCCTGACCGCCGTACGCGACTTCCCGCTGCCCGAGCTGCCGAAGGACACCCCGCAGGACGAGTGGCTGCTGCCCGGGGGCCCCGAGGGCGCGGGCGAACCGTCCGCCGTGCGGCGCGGCGTCGGCTACGGCCTCGGCATGGTCCAGCTCCTCGGCGCGGAGGGCACCGACGAGGTCTCCACCGCCACCGTGAAGGTCCACGACGGCGTGGCGACGGTCATCTGCGCGGCCGTCGAGACCGGCCAGGGCTTCGCGACGCTCGCCCGCCAGATCGTCCAGGAGACGCTCGGCGTCGACGACGTGCGCGTGGCCCCCGTGGACACCGACCAGCCCCCCGCGGGCCCGAGCTGCCACGGCCGCCACACCTGGGTGTCGGGCGGCGCGGTGGAGCGGGCCGCGAAGATGGTCCGCACCCAGCTCCTCCAGCCCCTGGCCCACAAGTTCGGCATGTCCACCGAGCTGCTCCAGATCGCCGACGGCAAGATCACCTCGTACGACGGCGTCCTCTCCACGACCGTGGAGGAGGCGATGGACGGCAAGGAGCTGTGGGCCACGGCCCAGTGCCGCCCGCACCCGACCGAGCCGCTCGACGCCGACGGGCAGGGCGACGCCTTCGTGGGCATGGTCTTCTGCGCGATCCGCGCGGTCGTGGACGTGGACATCGAACTCGGCTCGGTCCGGGTCGTGGAGCTGGCGGTCGCCCAGGACGTCGGCCGCGTCCTCAACCCCGCGCAGCTGCGGGTCCGCATCGAGGCGGGCGTCACCCAGGGCCTCGGCGCGGCGCTGACGGAGAACCTCCGCACCCCGCGCGGCATCGTCCGCCACCCCGACCTGACGGGCTACGCCCTGCCGACGGCCCTGGACGCGCCGGACATCCGCATCGTCAAGCTCGTCGAGGAGCGCGACGTCGTCGCCCCGTTCGGCGCGAAGGCGGCCAGCGCGGTGCCGGTCGTCACGACCCCCGCGGCGATCGCGTCCGCGGTGCGGGCGGCGACGGGCCGCCCCGTGAACCGGCTGCCGATCCGGCCGCAGGCCGCCGTGGGGGCGGAGCTGGCCTGAGCCGCGTTCCACCCACCGAAAAAGGAGGGGAACCCGGGCCCGTCCGTGCGATACGTTCGCGCGCGTGAACGCACACACGGGTACCGCGGGTGACGGCGTCGAGGGCGTCATCCTCATCACCGGCATCATGGCGGCGGGCAAGTCCACGGTCGCGCAGGCCCTCGCGGAGCGGCTGCCGCGCGCGGCGCACGTCCGGGGCGATGTGTTCCGCCGCATGATCGTCTCGGGGCGCGAGGAGTACGAGCCCGGGGCCGGCGGCGAGGCCGAGGCTCAACTCCGGCTCCGCTACGGCCTGTCGGCGTCGACGGCCGACGCGTACGCCGCCGCGGGCTTCACCGCGATCGTCCAGGACGTCGTCCTCGGCCCCGAGCTGAAGCGCTACGTCGACCTGGTGCGGACCCGCCCCCTGTACGTCGTCGTCCTCGCCCCGCGCCCCGGAGCGGTCGCCGCCCGCGAGGCCGCCCGCGCCAAGACCGGCTACGGCGAGTGGACCGTCGAGGCCCTCGACGCCGGTCTGCGCGCCGAGACCCCGCGCATCGGACTGTGGCTGGACAGCTCCGAGTTGACGGTGGACCAGACGGTGGCGGAGATCCTCGCGCGCCTGGACGACGCGGCGGTGACCTGAGCGCGGAATGTCTCGTACCGGCGCCCGTACGGTCGCGAGGTCGTCCCAGGCTCCTCATGACCCCATAAATCCCTTTTAAATCGGGCGAGTCACGAGGCACCATCGTAGGAGTCCCGAACCACTCACCGCACGATCCGACTCACTACGGGGGAGAGACGTCATGGGGGATGACAACGACACCGGCTGGGGCTGACGGCCTCACGCTCTGAGACGCACAAGGGGCGGCTCCGGTTGGAGCCGCCCTCACTCGTGTGCGTCCCCCTGCTCCGGTCCGTTCCCCTGCTCCGGTCCGTCCCCGGCCCGCGGGGCCTGGCCTCGCACCGTCACCACCGCGCCCGGTGACAGCCGTCCGTACACCCACTTCGCGTCGGCGGAGCGGAGCCCGATCCATCCCCGTGTGGTGGCCCGCTTGCCCGGCGCGTCCTCCGCGTACGTCATCGCGACGATGAAGTTGCTGCGCCCGTCGGGCCCCCGCAGTTCGACGACCCACGGCAGCGACACGTCGTACGCGCTCCCGAGCCCCACCGTCTCACTGGCGAGCCGCTTGGTGCGGTACTTGGCGACGACCGTCATGCGGCCGGTCCGCGTCGGGTGGGAGGCGCTCCCGGAGGAGACGGGCACGCGCCGCCCGTCCAGGGCCAGCGTGCGCGAGCCGAGGTCGACGGTCGCGGCGGGCGGCGCTGCGGAGCGCGTGCCGGGGGCCGCGGGCGGCGCGGGCCGGGCGTCGGAGCCGCCGCCGAGGGCACTGGTGACGCCGAACGCGAGGGCGGCCACGGCGACGGCGGCGCCCCCCGCGAGCGCGGCGCGCCGGCGTCGGCGCCGGGCCACGGCGCGGCGCCTGACCTGGGCACCGGCCATGGGGGCTGGCACCGCGCCGCTCCCGGCGAGCGCGCGCAGGGAGGCGGACAGCTCCGGGGCCGGGGCGTCGGCGGACGGCTCGCGGTGCAGGTCATCGGACACGGCCGGTCTCCTTCTCGCCGGGCCCGCCGAGGGCCTCGTTCCCGCTCGCCGAGAGGAGCCGGGCGAGCGCCGCGCGGCCGCGTGCCAGGCGGGCCTTGACCGTCCCCGTGGGGGCTCCGGTCTCCGCGGCCACCTGCTCCACGCTGAGGTCGCACAGGTGGTGCAGCACGATCGCGAGGCGCTGCGCCTCGGGAAGCTGCCGCAGCGCCTGCACGAGGGCGAGGTGGTCGGGGCCGGGGCCCGGCGCGTGCTCGGCAGGCGGGGTGCGGCGCACGAGGTCGAGCCAGCGCCGGGCCCGCCGCCAGTGGCTGATGGCCAGGCGCATGGCGACCGTACGGATCCACGCCTCCGGTGCCTGGGTGGCGAGGAAGTCGCGCCGCCGGTCCCAGGCGCGGACGAACGCCTCCTGGACGACGTCCTGGGCCTGTCCGTGGTCCCCGGTGAAGGCGTACACCTGGCCGACGACGCGCGGGAACGCCGACGCGTAGAACGCGTCGAACTCGTCCTCCGTCATGCCGCCCCCGAGGGTCCCGAAAAGTTTCTCGCACGGCATGCAACCCGGTGACCCCTGGCATGCGTACAGGTCGCGTACATCGAAGCACACCACACAGGGGGGCTCTGTTGACCAGGGAAAACAAGGGAAGCAAGGGAAACAAGGGAAGCAAGGAGAGCAGGGGACAGCGCGGCATCAGAGGCAACGCCCGCATCTGGGGGAGCAGGTCGGCCGCCGCGGCGCTCGGCGCGCTGCTGCTCGCGGGCTGCGGGGCCGGCGGCGGCGAGGGCGAGGCGGGCGGCGCGAACGGCGGCGGGGGCGACAAGCCCGCCGCCGCGGCCCCGGCCGCCAAGCCGTCCCCGCGCGCGAAGCCGCTGCCGGAGGCGCTGCGGGAGGGCGCCAAGGTCAACCTCTTCGACGGGCAGACGGTCGGCGTCGGCATGCCCGTGTCGGTGACGTTCGCCCGCCCTGTCCCGGCGGCCGAGCGGGCCGCTGTGGAGAAGCGCCTGAAGGTGACCACCGACAACGGCACGACCGGCTCCTGGAGCTGGGTCAAGGACCGCAACCTGCACGAGGGGCAGCGGATCGACTACCGCCCCGAGACGTACTGGAAGCCCGGCACGAAAATCACCCTCCGGGCGGGCAGAACCATCGACAGGACGGTCACGGTGGGCCGCTCACTGGTGGCCACGGTCGACGTGCGCCGCCACACCATGACCGTCGTGAAGGCCGGTGCGACGCGCCGTGTCCCCATCACGGCGGGCGCCCCAGGGATGGACACCTGGAACGGCACCATGGTCGTCTCCGACAAGCAGCGCCGCGTCTTCATGGACTCCCGGACCGTCGGCTACGGAGACGCGTACAAGGGCTACTACGACTACGCGGTGCACCTGACGACGTCGGGGACGTATCTGCACCAGAACCCGAAGGCCAACACGTACGCGGGGAACACCAACGTGACCCACGGCTGCATAGGTCTGGCCACGGACGGCACGGCACGGCGCTTCTACGAAGAGGTGATCCCCGGGGACGTCATCCGCGTCACCGGCTCCACGGAGACGGTGGCCGCGGGGAACGGGTACGGCGACTGGAACGTGCCGTGGGACCAGTGGAAGGCGGGCAGCGCCCTGTAGGCGCCGCCCGCTCGGTCCTGGAGGCCGTGACCGGAATCGAACCGGTGTGCTTCGCTTTGCAGGCGAATCCCTAAACCACTCGGGCACACGGCCAGGCTGTGCTCTCTTGTCCTCGACCGTAGGCGGGGCCGCGGCCTCCCTCAAGGTCGCGGCCCGGGTCGCAACGGGACTGCCATACGGCGTTCATGAACCCGGGGAGGCCGTGGACGCCCGGGGCGAGCCCGGAGAAGGCGGGGCGGGAGGGTCTCCGGGTGAACTCCGGGTCGGGGTAGGGGACTTCCCCGATGTGGCGGGCGCGGTCGCGGCGTGACCATGAACGCATGACATCTCAGCGGATCTCACGGCGGGCCGCCGCCCGTGCCTCGGTGACCCGGTCGGGCAGCCCCTTGACCACACCAGCGGACTGCCCGCCCACCGGAGGCTGGACCTCAGGCCGCAGCCGTGTCATACGTGTAGTGCCGCGTGTGGTCCAGCATGTCCGCCGGGGTCACGTCGCCCCACGGGCGCATCGTGTCGTGGAGGTCGACGACGTTGCGGGTGCCCGCCGCGGGCAGGTAGGGCGAGTTGGGGTGGCGGGACTGCCACTGGGCCCACAGCTTGTCCACATAGGCGTGGTGGAGCCAGAAGACGGGGTCGTTGGGGGAGGCCCCGGTGGCCATGTGGCCGCCGACCCAGACGTGGACGCGGTTGTGGAGGTTCACCCCGCGCCAGCCCTCCAGGTGGTTGCGGAAGCCGTCGGACGCGCTGTTCCACGGCGGGGCGTCATAGGTGGACATCGCGAGGACGGAGTCGACCTCGGCCTTGGTGGGGAGTTGGATGCCGCCGGAGCCGAGGCTGCGGCGGAGGAAGTCGCGGCCGTCGACGCGGACGTTGATGCGCCAGCCGTTGCCGGCGGAGGCGAAGGCACCATCGGTGACCTGGCCGTCGCGGGGGCGCCCGGTGCCGCCGAGGAAGTCGGGCGCCCAGAGGGAGGCGGCGGGGGTGCGGTCGGTGGTCCAGTCCCAGTAGGGGAGGGCGACGGAGGGATCGACGGACTGGAGGGCCTGCTCGAACTGTATGAGGAAGCGGCGGTGCCAGGGCAGGAAGGAGGGGGAGCGGTGGCCGACGCGGTCGCTGTCGTCGCGGTCGCTCATGATGAAGTCGTTGTGGGTCGAGACGAAGGAGTCGTAGCGCCCGTCGCGCTTCAGCGCGAGCAGCGCGTTGACGAAGCGGCGCTTCTCGTCGGCGGTGAGCTGGGCCTGGTTCTTGCGTACGGTCATGGCTGCGGGACTCCGGATCAGCGGGTGGAGGAGGCGAGCGGGACGAGGGCGGCGCCCTGGAGGTCGACGACCGCGGCGCGGGCGAGGGCGAGCGGGGTGGCCTGCGGGTCGTAGTGGTTGATGACGCTGATCCAGGTGCCGTCGGCGTTGCGCATGATGTGGAGTTCGTCGCCGTCGATGCGGACGGAGTAGCCGCCGCCGTGGTGCCCGCCGTGGCCTCCGGCGGGGCCGCCCTGGATGCGGCGGCCGAGGTAGACCTCGTCGAAGGAGCCGGGTGCTGCGGCGGCGTGGCCTGCGGCGACGGCGGAGCCCTGGGCGGCGCCGGCACCGACGACGGCGGCTCCGGCGACGGCGCTCGCGGCCCCGATGGCCTGGCGGCGAGTGATTCCGGGCATGCGTGAACCCCCAAGTAGACGTGGCGGAACGCCAGTTCTGGTCCACGGGCGTTCCCAATGGAGCCATGAGTACCTGGGGGTGGGCGCGAGATCGTAATCGGCACGGAGAGGTGGGCACCGTTACGGACAACTGCGGATAAATAGTGCATTCTTGAACGGCGCCGATCCTGCGGTGCGTTCACCCGTATGGCGCGCGGGCCGCAGATCCTGCGGTAAAAGTGACGATACCGTGAAAGATCTTCACCGGCACGCCACGGCTCGTGTGCGGGGTCACAAGGGAAACCTGTCCGGAACCTGAGTACGCGTACTCAAGGCCGCGCCGGGCGCGTTGATGAGACTGGGGCGCATGACGACACCGCCTGCGCAGCCCTCGCTGCCGCCTCCGCCTCCGTACGCGCCGTCGGCCCCCGCGCGGCCGCCGGGGCGGTCGTGGCGGCGGGGTGTCGTCGCGGCCGTGGTCGTCGCCGTGCTGGGGGCGGGGCTCGGGGTGTGGTGGTGGAACAGGGGCGGGGACGACGATCCGCTGGCGGGGCGGCCCTGGGCGACGGACCTGAAGGCCGGGGTGTCGTACCGGCTCCCCGAGGGCTGGAAGCGGGACAAGGGGGGCCTCGTCGACGCCTTCACCAGCTCGATCCGGACGGAGAGCGGGACGGAGGGCAAGGAGGAGAGTGGTGACGACGAGCGGTTCGGCATGGTGGTCACCGGGCGCGGGGGCGCCGTCACCGAGTCGGACCTCAAGGCGCAGACGGAGCGCGCCGCCCGGTCCAACGCGGAGTTCTTCAACCCGGACGGGACGGCGGAGCAGACCGAGTCCGAGGCGAGGACGGTCGGCGGGCACCCCGCCCACACCGTCGTGCTCGTGATGAAGGGAGGTGAGGGCGGTGAGAGCCGGCTGCGCCTGACGGTGATCAAGGCGGATGCCGCACGGTCGGTGTTCCTGATGGGCGTGGTGAAGCCGGGCGCGGGCGAGGAGCAGGAGACGGCGGACGCGGTCCTGGAGAGCGCGAAGGTGCTGTGAGCCCGGCGCGCTGACCCCCGGCGGAGCCGCCGGCCCCCGTTCCGGAGGCGGAGAGAGCAGCAGCGCGACCTCCGTGGAAGGGGCCGGGGGCGTACGACCAAGGGACCAGGCAGGGCCCGCCTCAAGCCAGGCGTCACGTGTCAGTGGTCGCTTCTACGCTGACCGGCATGACCACCCACGACTCCGGCGACACCGACGTCGCCCCCGCACCGGCCGCCCCGCAGGCGGCACCGCACGAGGCGACCGAGGGCGGTGTGCTCGCGAAACCGTATCGGGCGCTGAGTATCGGGATCGTGTCGGTGGTGCTGCTCATCGCGTTCGAGGCGACGGCCGTCGGCACGGCGATGCCGGTGGCGGCCCGGGAGCTGGACGGGGTGTCGCTGTACGCGTTCGGGTTCTCGGCGTACTTCACGACGAGCCTGTTCGGGATGGTGCTCTCCGGGCAGTGGGGGGACCGGCGGGGACCGCTCGGCCCGCTGACGGCGGGCATGTCGGCGTTCGTGGCGGGCCTCCTGCTGTCCGGGACGGCGGGCGCGATGTGGCAGTTCATCCTGGGCAGGGCCGTGCAGGGCTTCGGCGGCGGCCTCGTCATCGTGTCGCTGTACGTGGTGGTGAGCCGGGTGTATCCGGAGCGCCTCCGTCCGGCGATCATGGCGGCGTTCGCCGCCGCCTGGGTGGTGCCGTCCGTGGTCGGCCCGCTGGTGTCGGGCACGGTGACGGAGCACCTGGGCTGGCGGTGGGTGTTCATCGGCGTGCCGGTCCTGGTCGCCGCGCCCCTCGCGCTCGCGCTGCCGGCGATACGCCGCGACGCCTCGGGCCCGCTGGACCCCGAGGCCCCCGCGGAGCCCCTGGACCGCCGCCGCGTCCGGCTCGCGCTCGGCATCTCGCTCGGCGCAGGGCTGCTCCAGTACGCGGGGCAGGACCTGCGCTGGCTGTCGCTGCTGCCCGCGGTGCTCGGCGCGGCCGTCCTGGTCCCGTCCGTGCTCGGCCTGCTGCCGCGCGGCACCTACCGGGCCGCGCGCGGCCTGCCCTCCGTGGTGCTGCTGCGGGGGGTGGCCGCCGGGTCCTTCGTCGCCGCGGAGTCGTTCGTGCCGCTGATGCTGGTCAGTGAGCGCGGCCTGTCGCCGACGCTCGCGGGCCTCTCGCTCGCGGCGGGCGGCGCGACCTGGGCCCTCGGCTCGTACGTGCAGTCGCGGCCGCGCATGGAGGCGCACCGGGAGAAGCTGGTGGCCGTCGGGATGGTGCTCGTCGCCCTCGCCATCGCCACCGCGCCCAGCGTGCTGATCGACGCCGTCCCGGTGTGGACCGTGGCGGTCGCCTGGGGCATCGGCTGCCTCGGCATGGGCATGGTCATCGCCTCGACCAGCGTGCTGCTCCTGCGCCTGTCGCCGCCGGAGGACGCGGGGTCGAACTCCGCGTCGCTCCAGATATCCGACGGCCTGTCCAACGCCCTCCTGCTCGCCGCGGGCGGTGCCGCCTTCGCCGCGCTCGGCGGCGGCGCGATCGGCGCCCACGGCTCGGACGCCGGAGCCGCGGGCTCGCACCCGGGCGCCTTCACCGCGGTGTTCCTGCCGATGGCGGCGGTCGCCCTCGCCGGGGCCTGGCTGGGCACACGCCTGCGGGGACCTGCGAAGACGGCCTGAGAGGCACCCGGCGGACCGGTGTGAACCACGTCGCACCCCGGGGCAGACCCGAGCGTCAGCCCCGGGGTGCGGTCATCCCACCGGTAGGGTGGCCCGGTTGTCGTACGTACCCCCAGCGTCAAAAACGGAGACCGTGACTACCACCGCCGCCTCCAACCACCACCTGTCGCCCGCCTTCCCGGGGCGTGCTCCCTGGGGTACCGCCAGCAAGCTGCGTGCCTGGCAGCAGGGGGCGATGGAGAAGTACATCCAGGAGCAGCCGCGCGACTTCCTGGCCGTCGCCACCCCCGGCGCCGGCAAGACGACGTTCGCGCTGACGCTCGCGTCCTGGCTGCTCCACCACCACGTCGTGCAGCAGGTCACCGTCGTCGCCCCCACCGAGCACCTGAAGAAGCAGTGGGCGGAGGCCGCGGCGCGGATAGGCATCAAGCTGGACCCGGAGTACAGCGCGGGCCCGCTGAGCAGGGAGTACCACGGCGTCGCCGTGACGTACGCGGGCGTCGGCGTGCGGCCCATGCTGCACCGCAACCGCTCGGAGCAGCGCAAGACCCTGGTCATCCTCGACGAGATCCACCACGCCGGTGACTCCAAGTCCTGGGGCGAGGCCTGCCTGGAGGCCTTCGAGCCCGCAACCCGGCGCCTGGCGCTCACCGGCACGCCCTTCCGCTCCGACACCAACCCCATCCCCTTCGTGACGTACGAGGAGGGGAACGACGGCATCCGCCGCTCATCGGCCGACTACACGTACGGCTACGGCAGCGCCCTCGGCGACGGCGTCGTGCGGCCGGTCATCTTCCTCTCCTACAGCGGCAACATGCGCTGGCGCACCAAGGCAGGTGACGAGATCGCCGCCCGGCTCGGCGAGCCGATGACCAAGGACGCCGTCTCGCAGGCCTGGCGCACCGCCCTCGACCCGCGCGGCGACTGGATGCCGAACGTCCTCAAGGCCGCCGACCGGCGCCTGAGCGAGGTGCGCAAGGCCATTCCGGACGCGGGCGCCCTGGTGATCGCCTCCGACCAGGAATCGGCACGCGCGTACGCCAAGCTCATCCGGGAGATCACCGGGACCAAGGCCACCCTCGTGCTCTCCGACGACACCGGGGCCTCGCAGCGCATCGACGACTTCAGTCACAGCGACGACCGCTGGATGGTCGCCGTCCGCATGGTGTCCGAGGGCGTCGACGTGCCGCGCCTCGCGGTCGGCGTGTACGCGACGACGATCTCGACCCCGCTGTTCTTCGCCCAGGCCGTGGGCCGCTTCGTGCGTTCCCGGCGGCGCGGCGAGACCGCGTCCGTCTTCCTGCCCACGGTCCCCGACCTGCTCGGCTTCGCCAACGAGATGGAGGTCGAGCGCGACCACGTCCTCGACAAGCCGAAGAAGCAGGGCGAGGAGGACCCGTACGCCGAGTCCGAACAGGAGATGGACGAGGCGAACAAGCAGCAGGACGAGGACACAGGAGAGCAGGAGCAGTTCTCCTTCGAGGCCCTGGAGTCCGAGGCCGTCTTCGACCGGGTGCTCTACGACGGCGCCGAGTTCGGCATGCAGGCCCACCCCGGCAGCGAGGAGGAGCAGGACTACCTCGGCATCCCGGGCCTCCTGGAGCCCGACCAGGTGCAGCTCCTGCTCCAGAAGCGGCAGGCCCGGCAGATAGCGCACAGCAAGAAGAAGCCCGCCGAGGAGGCCGACCTCCTGGAGCTGCCCGCTGAGCGGCGGCCCGTGGTCTCGCACAAGGAACTGCTCGAACTGCGCAAGCAGCTCAACACGATGGTCGGCGCGTACGTCCACCAGAGCGGGAAGCCGCACGGGGTGATCCACACCGAGCTGCGGCGGGTGTGCGGGGGGCCGCCGTCTGCGGAGGCCACCGCGGGGCAGCTTCGGCAGCGCATCGCCAAGGTGCAGGAGTGGGCCACGCGTATGCGCTAGCTCTGGCGCCCTTGTCCGCGGGCCGTCGGGGGTTGCTCGCGCAGTTCCCGCGCCCCTTCGGGGCGCCCCTGTGGTCACCGAACGGTCGAGAAACGTGCGCAGTGCGTGCAGACATTGTGCGTTCCGCGTACACATACCAGGGTGCATACCGGGGTGATCCGGACCGTCTTTCCGTCCCCTTGACCGGATTCTGGACGGAGTCTTCCGCTGAGCGGGACGCCCTCGCTACTGTCCCCGCTACACAACGCCCCGTGGCAGCGCCGCCCCGGAGCGCAGCCGGTGCCCGCCGCAGAGGGGGCCGTCGACCCTCACGACTAAGGAGTGGGCGTCGTGACCGCGGAGACATCTCAGACGCTCGACAGAGGACTGCGCGTCCTCAAGCTGCTCGCCGACACCGACCACGGCCTGACCGTCACCGAGCTGTCCAACAAGCTCGGGGTGAACCGGACCGTCGTCTACCGCCTCCTCGCGACGCTCGAACAACACGCGCTCGTACGCCGGGACTTGGGCGGCCGCGCCCGGGTGGGCCTCGGCGTCCTGCGGCTCGGCCGCCAGGTGCACCCGCTGGTGCGCGAAGCCGCCCTGCCCGCGCTCCGCTCCCTCGCGGAGGACATAGGGGCGACGGCCCACCTGACCCTGGTCGACGGCACGGAGGCGCTCGCCGTCGCCGTGGTCGAGCCGACCTGGACCGACTACCACGTGGCCTACCGGACCGGCTTCCGCCACCCCCTGGACCGGGGCGCTGCGGGCAAGGCCATCCTCGCCGCGCGCCAGGGCCACATCACCGACCCCGGGTACGCGCTCACGCACGGCGAGCTGGAGGCCGGGGCCAGCGGCGCGGCGGCGCCCCTGGTGGGGGTGACCGGCCTGGAAGGCAGCGTGGGCGTGGTCATGCTCGCGGACTCGGTGCCCGAGCGGGTGGGCCCGCGGGTGGTGGACGCGGCCCGTGAGGTCGCCGAGGCCCTGCGCTGAGGCCGCGCGGGCGCACCGTTGATCGCGGCCTCCGGCCTGGCTCGTCCTCAAGCGCCGGACGGGCTTGATTGTCACCTCGCGTAGATTGGGACACGTGCTGTCTCGTCTCGCTCGATTGAGCCGCCCTCAGGCCCTGGCCCTCTGCGCGCTGCCCGTGGTCGCGCTGCTGGGCGTCACCGCGTTCGCGCCGTTGCCCTTCGCCGTCGCCCAGCCGGGCGGCACCGCCGACGTGCTGGGGGAGTACGAGGGCAAGCCGGTGCTCACCGTGTCGGGGCTGCCCACGCGGAAGACCGAGGGGCAGCTGCGGATGACGACGATCGTGGCGACGGGGCCGCGGATGACCGTGCGCCTCGGTGACGTGATCGACGGCTGGTTCCGTACGGACCGGGCCGTGATGCCCAAGGACTCGGTCTACCCGGACGGCGACGACGAGAAGGTGGTCGAGAAGCGCAACCTCGGCGACATGCGGGAGTCGCAGGACGACGCCACCAGGGCCGCGGTGCGCTATCTGCGGGCCGCCGGCGTGGACGGCACCGACAAGGTCAAGGTCAACGCCGACCTGGGGAAGATCGGCGGGCCGAGCGCCGGGCTCTTCCTCGCGCTCGGCGTCATCGACAAGCTGGACGGGAACGGCAGCGGCGGCGACCTCACCGGCGGCCGCACCATCGCCGGGACGGGCACGATCAAGGCGGACGGCAAGGTCGGCGCCGTCGGCGGCGTCTCCCTGAAGACACAGGCCGCGGCCCGAGACGGCGCCACCGTCTTCCTCGTGCCGAAGGCCGAGTGCTCGGACGCCGAGGCGGAGAAGCCGAAGGGGCTTCAGCTGGTCCCGGTCACCACGCTGTCCGGTACGGTCGACGCGCTGCGGGCCCTGGGGAAGGGCGGGAAGGTTCCGAGCTGCTGACCAGACGCAGGCCCAACTCGACCATGGTCCAGCCCAGTTGGGTACGGAGCGCGGCGCGCGGCGCTCTGCGCGGGGAGGCCGCTAGCCGCAGCTCCGCGGCGCGCGTGTCGTGCAGGAGCAGATGGATCTCGGGGTGCACGGTGGTGTGCTCCTCTCAGGTGTCGGCTCCCGGCTTCGTCGGGAACGCGTGCAGATGAATGCGCACGCGGGCGGTGTCCGGGGTGCCCTCGTCGGGGGCCTGCTTCCGGTAGCTCTCGATGAGTTCGTGGATCTTGTGCCCCAGCTCCGAGTTCTGCGCCGGGGTGAGGTGCAGCGTGAAGTCGCTCATGTCCGAGGACTCGACCCACTCCTTGGACCAGTCGCTCTCGGTGCCGAGCCAGGTGGCCAGCTCCTGGGCGTGGTGCGTCGCGGCCTCGTGCAGATAGGCGTTGAGCGCGCCCCGCACTTCCGGGGTGGGGTCGGTGCGCAGCTGGTCGTCGAGGTACGTGCCCTGGTGCACGGACCGCCACCACCGCTCCCTGCCCTTGCCGCGCTCCGGGTCGTCCTCCACGAAGCCGTACTCCGCGAGCTGGCGCAGGTGGTAGCTCGTCGCGCCGCTCGACTCGCCCAGGCGGGCGGCGAGTTGGGACGCCGTGGCCGGGCCGTCGAACCTCAGTGAGGTGAGCAGCCGCATGCGCAGCGGGTGGGCGAGGCCGCGCAGCGAACGCGCGTCGAGGTAATGGATCTTCCGGGGCTTCGGGTCCTGCGGCATGCTCGTCAGCGTACGCATGCAAAGACTCCGTTGCAACGCTTTCTTTGCAAGGGAGTCTTTGCATGGCCGGAACCCGACGAGGGGCGCCCGGAAACCCGGGCGAGGGGGCCCGGAACCCCGGGCGAGGGGGCCCGGAACCCCGGGCGAGGGGGCCCGGAACCCCGGGCGAGGGGGCCCGGAACCCCGGCGAGGGGCTACTCCTTCACGAACCCCTGCTCCACCATCCAGTCCTTCGCCACCTCGTGCGGATCCTCGCCGTCCACGTCGACCTTGGAGTTCAGGTCCCGCGCCACCTTGTTGTCGAGCTTCTTGGTGATGGGCGCGAGGACCTCCGCGATCTCCGGGTACTTCTCGAGGGTCTCGCTGTTGATCTCGGGCGCGGCGTTGTAGTTGGGGAAGAAGCGCCGGTCGTCCCCCATGACGGTGAGGCCCATGGCCTTGATCCGGCCGTCCGTCGTGAAGACCTCGCCGTAGGTGCAGGAGCCCTTCTCGGCCTGGGTGTAGATGATCCCGGTGTCCATCTGCGTGATGTTCCCGGCCGGGAGCTTCATGCCGTACGCCTTCTGCATGCCCGGCAGGCCGTCCGCGCGGTTGGCGAACTCGCCCTCCACGCACACCGTGACGGCCTTGGGGTCCTTCTTCGCCAGGGCGGCGACGTCGGAGAGCGTCTTGGTGCCGTACTTCTTGGAGTTGGACTCGTTCATCGCCAGGGCGTAGGTGTTGTTGAGGGAGGCGGGCGGCAGCCAGGTCAGGCCGTTCTTCGCGTCCGCCTCGCGGACCACCTCCCACTGCTGGTGCGGGTCGGTGACGGGCTTGGAGTTGCCGAGGTAGGTGATCCAGGCCGTGCCCGTGTACTCGTACATGGCGTCGGCGTCGCCGCCCTTGACCGCCTCGCGCGCGCCGATCGAGCCCTGGATGCCGGTGCGGTCCAGGACGTCCGCGCCGGCGGCCTGGAAGGCGATCCCCATGATCGCGCCGAGCACCAGCTGCTCGGTGAACTCCTTCGACGTGACCGTGAGGTCGGCGCCCTTCAGGGGCAGGCCCTTGCCGACGATGCCGGGTTTGACGTCGTCCACCATCGGCGAGCCGCTGGTCAGACCGCAGCCGCCCGCGGCCAGGACGATCGCGGCCGCCGCGCCCAGCGCCTTCGTACGCGATGCGAGTCTCATGAGCGCACCTCCAACCCGCGCGGGCTGAGCATCAGTTCGGCGAGCGAGGCCAGCCAGTCCACGAGCAGGGCGAGCACCACCGTGAGGATGGAGCCGAGCATCAGGACCGGCATGCGCTGGTTGGTGATGCCCGTGGTGATGAGCACGCCGAGGCCCCCGCCGCCGCCGAAGGTCGCGAGGGTCGCCGTGCCCACGTTCAGGACGAGGGCGGTGCGCACGCCCGCGAGGATCAGCGGGACGGCCAGCGGGAGTTCGACCTTGGCGAGCACGCCGAGCGGGGACATGCCGATGCCTCGCGCGGCCTCCAGGAGCGTCGGGTCGTTCGCCCGCAGGCCCGCGATCGTGTTGGAGAGCACCGGCAGGACGGCGTAGATGATGATGCCCGTCAGGGCCGCCTTCTCGCCGATGCCCATCCAGATCACCAGGAGGGCGAGCAGGCCGATCGCGGGCGTCGCCTGCCCCATGTTCGCCAGGGCCATGGCCACCGGGGCGCCCTTGCGGAACCGGCGCCGCGTCAGCAGGATCCCCAGCGGGATCGCGATGATCAGCACGAAGAAGGTGGAGATCGCCGTCAGCTCGACGTGCTGGCGCAGGGCCTTGCCCACCTGGCCGTTGGAGAGCGCGTTCTTGGAGATCTCGTCCAGGTCGGCCTGCTCGAACCAGATCCAGGTGGCGACGAGCACCGCCGCGAGCAGCCCGGGCAGGAACGTCAGCTTCTGCCAGGTCACCCGGCGCGGCTCGGGCGCCACCGCGGTCGCGGGCGCCTCCTGCCCGGCCTCGCCGTCGTCGCGGAAGGCCAGGCCCTTGACCTCGTGCTCGCCGCGCGGCCGCGGCGCGTCCTGGGCGGCGTGCTTGCGTTCGGGGACGCGGGGCTCGTTCCCGGGGAGCGGACTCAACGCTTCGCCTCCCCGCCGCCGTCGCCTTCCTGCTCCTTGCGGGTCAACTGGGCGCGCTGCTCCTCCAGTTCGTGCTGGTGCTCCAGGGCGTCGAGACGGTCGGCCTCCAGCATCTCGTGCACGCTGTTCATCAGCGTCTCCATGTCGACGACGCCCGTGTACTCGCCGCGCCGCCCGGTCACGGCGACCCGGCCCGCGTTGTCGGTGAGCACCGCCTCCAGGGCGTCGCGGAGCGTGGCGTCACGGGTCACCGTGTCGTGCACGAGGGTGCCCGCGCGGGCCAGCGAACCCCGGGCGCGCATCAGGTCGCCGCGCCTGAGCCACTTGTAGGGGCGGCCGCGCTTGTCGAGCAGGAGCAGTTCGTTGGTGCCGCTCGCGCGCAGCTTGTCGAAGATGGTCTGGAGGGGGTCGTCGACCGTCACCGTCGGCACGTCGGCCATCTCCACGTCGCGTACGCGCGTCAGGTTCAGCCGCTTCAGGGCCGCGCCCGCGCCGACGAAGCCCGACACGAAGTCGTCGGCGGGGTTGGTGAGGATCGCCTCGGGGGTGTCGAACTGCGCGATGTGCGAGCGCTCGCGCAGCACCGCGATGCGGTCGCCCAGCTTGATGGCCTCGTCGAAGTCGTGCGTGACGAAGACGATCGTCTTGTGCAGCTCGTGCTGGAGCCGGATCAGCTCGTCCTGGAGGTGGTCACGGGTGATCGGGTCGACCGCGCCGAACGGCTCGTCCATCAGGAGGACGGGCGGATCGGCCGCCAACGCCCGCGCCACGCCCACGCGTTGCTGCTGGCCGCCGGAGAGCTGGCGCGGATAGCGGCCGTGGAACTCGGCCGGGTCGAGCCCGACCAGGTCCAGCATCTCCTCCACCCGCTCCTTGATCCGGGACTTGCCCCAGCCCACCATCCTCGGCACGAGCGCGATGTTCTGCGCGACCGTCATGTGCGGGAAGAGCCCCGATGACTGGATGGCGTAGCCGACCTTGCGGCGCAGCTTCACCGGGTCGATGTCGGTGACGTCCTCGCCGTTGATGCGGATGCGGCCGCTGGTCGGCTCGATCAGGCGGTTGATCATCTTCAGCGTGGTGGACTTGCCGCAGCCCGACGGCCCCACGAAGATCACGATCTCGCCCGCCTTGATCTCCATGTTCACACTGTCCACGGCCGGTTCGGAGCTGCCGGGATAGCGCTTGGTGAGGCTCTCCAGCTCGATCGTCGCGCCGGTGGTGGTGGCCGGGCCCGCGGCGGCGGGGGCGGGTGAGGTGGCGGTGGAGCCCGCCTGGTCGGTGGTCGCGCCCGCCGCGCCGGGCGCGGGGGACGGGGCGGGCCTCTCCGGAGTCTCAGACACGGATCCCCCTCGGAATCGTCAGGCGGCCGATCAGGACGTACGCGGCGTCGAAGAGCAGCGCCAGGACGATGATCCCGAGCGTGCCCGCGAGCACTTGGTTGAGCGCGTTCTTGCTGCCGAGCGAGGCGATGCCGCGGAAGATCTCGTTGCCGAGCCCGGGCCCGGAGGCGTAGGCGGCGATCGCCGCGATGCCCATCAGCATCTGCGTGGAGACCCGGATGCCGGTGAGGATCGGCGGCCACGCCAGCGGCAGCTCGATCCGCACGAGCCGGTGCAGACGGGACATCCCGATGCCCTTCGCGGCGTCCACCAGGGTCGGGTCGACCCCGCGCAGGCCCACGATGGAGTTGCGCACGATCGGCAGCAGGCCGTACAGCGTCAGGGCCGTCACCGTCGGCGCGACACCGAGGCCCACGACCGGGATCAGCAGACCGATCATGGCGAGCGACGGGATGGTCAGGATCGTGGAGGTCGCGGTCGTGGCGAGGTTGCCCGCCCACTCGCTGCGGTACGTCACCACACCGATCAGCACGCCGATGACCGTGGCCACCACCATGCACTGGAAGACCGCGCTGGCGTGCTGGAACGCGTCCGCCAGCAACTGCTGGTGACGGTTGCCGAGGTAGTCCCAGAAGTTCACCGTGCCGCTCACCTCGCGGGTGCGCCCAGACGGCGCGGGGAGTCTCCCCGCGCCCGCGTGCGTCGTACGGGTGGAGCACGAGCCGCCCCGGCGTGCGCCGGTGCGTCTCGGCGTGCATCCAGTGCCTACCCGAAGCGCACCCGGTGCCCACCCGGTGTGCCGCCCTTCTCCCTGCCCGCGTCGTCGCCCGTGTCGTCAGCCGCCGGACGCCTGCTCCACCAGCGGGATGATCCGCAGCGGAACGGGGTTCTCCATGACGATCGCCGTGGAGGCCCGGACGATGCCATCAAAACCCACCACCCGGTCGATCACACGTTGGAGATCCGCGTTCGAGCGGGCCACCAGGCGGCACAGCATGTCGCCGTGCCCGGTGATGGTGTGCAGTTCGAGGACCTCGGCCACGCCCGCCAAGTGCGCCCGCACATCGGCGCCCTGGCCCTGTTTGATCTCCAGGGTCGCGAACGCCGTGACCGGGTAGCCGAGCGCCGCCGGGTCCACCTGGGGGCCGAAGCCGCGGATGACTCCGTTCGACTGAAGCCGGTCCATGCGGGCCTGCACCGTGCCGCGCGCGACGCCGAGCCTGCGGGACGCCTCCAGGACGCCGATCCGGGGCTCCCGCGCGAGCAGCACGATGAGCCTGCCGTCCAGATGATCGATCGCCATGCCGCCTCCGAAGTGGTCAGGATGTACAGAACGCCTGGCTTTCCCCAATGGTCGCTGTGCAGATTGACCAGCGAATACGCGAACTATTGCGCATCTTGCGGTTCGGCGGGAGTCTCGGACTATGACTCAGACCACACACACCACGCCCGAAACCGCGCGCGAGGCCGACCCCTTCCCGGTCAAGGGAATGGACGCGGTCGTCTTCGCCGTGGGCAACGCCAAGCAGGCCGCTCACTACTACTCCACGGCGTTCGGCATGAAGCTCGTGGCCTACTCCGGACCGGAGAACGGCAGCCGCGAGACCGCCAGTTACGTCCTGGAGAACGGCGCGGCGCGGTTCGTCTTCACCTCCGTCATCAAGCCCTCCACCGAGCGGGGCACCTTTTTGGCCGAGCACGTCGCCGCGCACGGCGACGGCGTCGTCGACCTCGCCATCGAGGTGCCGGACGCGCGCGCCGCGTACGCGTACGCCGTCGAGCACGGCGCGCGCGGCATCGACGAGCCGTACGAGCTCAAGGACGAGAACGGCACGGTGGTCCTCGCGGCCATCGCGACGTACGGCAAGACCCGCCACACCCTGGTCGAGCGCAAGGGCTACGACGGCCCGTACCTGCCCGGCTTCGTGTCCGCCTCGCCGATCGTCGAGCCGCCCGCCAAGCGGACCTTCCAGGCCATCGACCACTGCGTGGGCAACGTCGAACTCGGCAGGATGAACGAGTGGGTCGCCTTCTACAACAAGGTCATGGGCTTCACGAACATGAAGGAGTTCGTGGGCGACGACATCGCGACCGAGTACTCGGCGCTGATGTCGAAGGTGGTGGCCGACGGGACCCTGAAGGTGAAGTTCCCGATCAACGAGCCCGCCATCGCCAAGAAGAAGTCCCAGATCGACGAGTACCTGGAGTTCTACGGCGGCGCCGGCGTCCAGCACATCGCGCTCGCCACGAACGACATCGTCGCCACGGTGCGCACCATGCGCGCGGCCGGCGTCCAGTTCCTCGACACCCCCGACTCCTACTACGACACCCTCGGCGAGTGGGCCGGGGAGACGCGGGTGCCCGTCGAGACCCTGCGCGAGTTGAAGATCCTGGTCGACCGGGACGAGGACGGCTATCTGCTCCAGATCTTCACCAAGCCGGTCCAGGACCGGCCGACCGTCTTCTTCGAGATGATCGAGCGCCACGGCTCGATGGGCTTCGGAAAGGGCAACTTCAAGGCCCTCTTCGAAGCGATCGAGCGCGAGCAGGAGAAGCGCGGCAACCTCTGAGCCGCCCCTTCCGGGTACGGACCCAGGCGCCGCCTCAGCGCGGCGCCCGGGTCCCGCGGGGAGCGGGCAGCTTCGGCACCGGGGCTCCCGGCGGGGCGTAGACCTGCGCGGGGCCGCCCTCGGGCGGGTCGCCCAGGGCGTCAAGGGCGCTCCGCGCCGCGGCGGAGCCCAGCGGGGAGAAGTACGGGTTCACCCGCAGGGCCTCCGTGAGGTGCCGCCGCGCGGCCCCGTAACGGCCAAGTTCTCGCTCGATCACCCCGCGGTGATAGGCGAACACCGCGCTGCGCGGCCCCTTCTTCACCGCCCGCTCCACGAGCGCCAGACCGGCGGCCGGGTCACCGGCCCGGTGCAGCGCCCACCCCAGCGCGTCCGCGTTCTCCGGGCTCCCGTGCCGCGCGAACTCGGCCCGCAGCCGCCGCACCGCGGCCGCCGGGTCCCCGTGGTCCGCCTCGAAGAGCCCGAGCACCCGCTCGTCGTTCACACCGCCGCGCCCGGCGTCCCTGACCCGCGCCCGCAGCAGGTCGTACTGCGCCCGCGCGGCGGGCATCAGCTTCAGGGACTCGTACAACTCGCCGGACTCCAGGGCGTACTGCGGCTCGGGCGCCGCGGCGAGCGCGCTCCGGTAGGCCCACAGCGCCTCCGACGTGCGGCCGAGCGCGGCCAGGGCGCGCCCCTTCGCCGCGAGCGAGGGATGGTGCCCGGGGTCGGCCGCGAGCGCCGCGTCGAAGTAGCGCAGCGCCTGCGCGGGCTCGCCCCGCTCCCAGGACAGCTCCCCGACCCGGTGGAGCCCCGCGGCCCGCTCGGCGGGGCCCTCGGCGAGCGCCGCCGCGTCCGCGAGCGCCGCCGCCGCGTTCTCGCGCCAGCCCCGGTCCCGGTAGACCGCCCCGGCCCGGGCCATGACGGCCGCGCCGGACTTCAGCTTCTGGAGCGTCTCCAGGGAGCGGTTCACACCCTTGGTGTCACCGAGGCCCCGGTAGGCGTCGATGAGCACCGGATACGTCGTCCACCGCTTGGGCGCGAGCCGCGCCGCCCGCTCGCCCCACGTCCGCGCCGCCCGGTAGTCGTGCCGCGCGGCGGCGAGCGCCGCGAGCCCGGCGAGGGCGTCCACGTTCCCCTCGGGCCGCGCCTTCAGGGACGCGCGCAGGGCGTGCTCGGCCTTCGGGTAGGACAGGAAGTCGCCCGTCCGCGTGCCCCGCTCGACGTACGCCGAGCCGAGGACCGCCCACGACTGGTCGTCGCCGGGGTGCGCCCGCAGATGGGCCTCGCGCTCGCCGATGAGCGCGGCCAGGTCGGGCAGCGCGGCCGGGACGCCGGTGCCCGCCGCGGCCAGGGCCCGCCCGGCGGGCCCGGGCGCGGGAGCCGCCGCCCGCTCGCCCGGGCGGGGCACCAGCACGAGCACGCCGCCGAGCACGACCGCGCCCGCCACGGTCGCGACGAGGGCCGGGCGCGGGCCGCGGCGGCGCGGCCCGCGCTCCCCGGCGAGCCCGCCGAGCAGCCGGGCCACGGACCCGGCGGGACCCAGGGGCCGGGCCCCTGGGGCACCGTCCGCGGGGCCCGCCTCCTGGCCCTCGGACGCGCTGCGCTTCTCCGTCTCCATGGCGCTCACTGTGCGTCAATACGAAGATCGCGTCGCGGCACGCGAAGGGCGCCGCACACGGGTTCACACCGATGGCCCCGGGTGCGAGGCTGTGATCATGAGCAGCGCACTCATCGAGGCCCTCCGGGCGGGCCTCCCCGCCGAGGCGGTCCTCACCGACCCGGACGTCACGTCCTCGTACGCGCACGACATGGCGAGCTTCTGCGCGGCCGGGCTGCCGGCCGCGGTCGTCCTGCCCCGCACCGTCGAGCAGGTCCAGCACGTCATGCGCACGGCCACCGAGCTGCGCGTGCCGGTCGTGCCGCAGGGCGCCCGCACCGGCCTGTCCGGCGGGGCCAACGCCAGCGACGGCTGCGTGGTGCTCTCGCTCGTGAAGATGGACCGCATCCTGGAGATCAACCCCGTGGACCGCGTCGCCGTCGTCGAGCCCGGCGTCGTCAACGCCGCCCTCTCGCGCGCGGTCGCCGACCACGGTCTCACCTACCCGCCCGACCCCTCCAGCTGGGAGACCTGCACCATCGGCGGGAACATCGGCACCGGGTCGGGCGGCCTGTGCTGCGTCAAGTACGGCGTGACGGCCGAGTACGTCCTCGGGCTCGACGTCGTCCTCGCCGACGGGCGCCTGCTGCGCACCGGCCGCCGCACCGCCAAGGGCGTCGCCGGATACGACCTGACGCGCCTGTTCGTCGGCTCCGAGGGCAGCCTCGGCATCGTCGTCCGCGCGATCCTCGCGCTCAGGCCGCGGCCGCCCCGACAGCTCGTCCTGGCGGCCGAGTTCGCCTCGGCAGCCGAGGCCTGCGCCGCCGTGTGCGAGATCATGGAGGGCGGGCACGTGCCCTCGCTCCTGGAGCTGATGGACCGCACGACGATCCGGGCCGTCAACTCCCTGGCCCGCATGGGCCTGCCGGAGACCACGGAAGCCCTCCTCCTCGCCGCCTTCGACACCCCGGACCCGGCCGCCGACCTCGCCGCCGTCGGCGCCCTGTGCGAGGCCGCGGGCGCCACCCAGGTCGTCCCCGCCGAGGACGCGGCCGAGTCCGAACTCCTCCTCCAGGCACGCCGCCTGTCGCTCACCGCCCTCGAAGCGGTCAAGGGCACCACGATGATCGACGACGTGTGCGTGCCGCGTTCCCGGCTCGGCGACATGCTCGACGGCGTCGGACGCGTCGCCGAGAAGTACGCCCTGACCATCGGCGTGTGCGTGCACGCGGGCGACGGCAACACCCACCCCACCGTCTGCTTCGACGCCGCCGACCCCGACGAGTCGCGGCGCGCCCGCGCATCCTTCGACGAGATCATGGCCCTCGGCCTCGAACTCGGCGGCACCATCACCGGCGAGCACGGCGTCGGCGTCCTCAAGAAGGAGTGGCTGGCGCGCGAACTCGGACCCGTCGGCGTCGAGATGCAGCGCGCCGTCAAGGACGCCTTCGACCCGCACCACCTCCTCAATCCGGGCAAGCTCTTCTGAGAGCCCTCGCTCTCACCCGCCTCCACGGCGGGCACCCCCGTGGCGCCCGCGCTCACTCACCGTCCTTGGACTCGTCCGAGGGCCACGGGTCCCGCAGCCACAGCTCGTCGGCGCGGCCGGGGGTGGGGGCGAGCAGCTCGGCGAGGCCGTCGTCGATGCCGAGCCGCTCGGCCTCAGAGCCCGGAGGGACCACCCGCAGGGTGCGCTCCAGCCAGGCCGACACGGCGGGCGCGGGCGCTTCCAGGAGCGCGTCCCCGTCCGGGGAGCTGAGCGCCATCAGGACCACGGACCGCCCCTCGACCTTCGTCGGCCACACCCGCACGTCACCGTGGCCGCACGGCCGGAACACCCCCTCCACCAGGAGTTCCCGGGCGAACGTCCAGTTCACCGGGTTCTCCGAGCCGATGTGGAAGGCGATGTGGATCGCGTACGGATCGTCGGTGCGGTAGGTGAGCCGGGCCGGTACCGGGATCGAGCGTTCCGGCGAGAGGACCAGTTTCAGCTCCAGCTCGCGTTCCACGACAGTGTGCATGCCGCTCACGCTTCCTTTCTCTGCTCTCTGTTCCGAACGGACCCGCGACGGGCCCGCAGAGAGTCAGAGCGCGGAGAGCGCCGGGCATTACGCGACTTCGGGAAAGTTTTTCGGGGAACTTCCGAAAGGGTCCGTACGAGGGGCTCGTACGAGCCTCGTGTGCGAGCGCGGGGAGGAACCGTGCACGGAAGGGGGCGGTGCGGCGGGAGCCACCCGGCGGGACGCGCCCTTCTGATAGATGTGGAGCCTCACAGACCCCCGAGCAGATACGGGACGACGGACATGAGCGCCCCAACCCCGGCCCCCGGCGACGACAGGCCCCGCGAGGGCTACTACCCCGATCCGTCCATCCCCGGCTACGTCCGGTACTGGAACGGCGCCGCCTGGGTGCCCGGTACGAGCCGCCCGGCGCCCTCCGACGGCGAGCCCCTGCCCGCGCCGCCGCGCTCGGTGGCGGCCGCCGCGCCCGCCCCCGCGCCGCCGGTCGAGGAGACGGGGCCCGTCTTCTTCGACGAGGAGCCGGAGGGCGTGGCCCAGTCCGAGGAGGCGGCCCCCGACGCGGGACCCGAGCCCGCGACGGCCTGGGGCGCGGACGCCGCCCGGCAGACCGGGCTCGGCGGCGAGCAGGACCAGCGGGTGTCGTGGGGCAAGCCGGGCAGGCCCGACCCCAGGCTGCCCGCCGAGCCCGCGGCCCGCCCCGACGCGGCCGCGCCGGGCACCGCCCAGGGCACCGCGAGCCGCGTGCCCGCGCAGGCGAGGCCCGAGGACGCGGCGAAGGACCCCGCCGTCAAGCCGGGCACCCTCCAGCCCCCCTCCGGCGAGGGAACGGTCACCTTCCGGCGGCCCACCGGACCGGTGAAGCCCGCGGGGCACGCCACGCCGGGCCCGGACGGCCCCGCCGAGGGCACGATGTCGATCAGGGCGCTGCGCCCCAAGCCCGCGCCGGGTTCCGCCGCGTCGGCGGCGGCCGCCGAGCCCGCCGCTCCCGCCGTGCCGCAGCAGGGCGCGGCCCCCGGCGGCGGCGCGGTCGTCACCTCCGGGTCCGGCGGCGGCGCCGCCTCCTGGGCCCAGCAGGTGCACCAGCTCGCCCGGCCGCCCGCGGAGCCGCAGGGCGAGGGGCCCGTCGTGCCGTGGAAGCCGGTGGCCGCGGACCCGTTCGCGGCGGTGGCCCAGGCCCAGGCGGAGGCGCGGCCCGCCGCGCTCGGCAAGCGGCTCGTGGCACGGCTCGTCGACACCGTCGTCCTCGCCGCGGTCACCGCGGGGGCCGCGCTGCCCCTCGGCACCCGGGCCGCTGACCACATCGACAGCAAGATCGACGCGGCGAAGCGGTCCGGCGAGAAGGTCACGGTCTGGCTGCTCGACGGCACCACGGCGGGCTACTTCGGGATCGTCCTCGGGGTGCTGCTGCTCTTCGGCGTCCTGTACGAGGCGCTGCCGACGGCCAAATGGGGGCGCACGCTCGGCAAGAAGCTGTGCGGCATCGAGGTCCGCTCCATCGAGGACCACACGGCCCCGTCCTTCGGCGCGGCCCTGCGCCGCTGGCTCGTGTACGCCGTGCCCGGGGTCCTGGTGGTGGGGGTGGCCGGCGTGCTGTGGTGCCTGTTCGACCGGCCGTGGCGCCAGTGCTGGCACGACAAGGTGGCGAAGACGTTCGTCGCCTCCTGACCGGGGCCGGCACGGAAGCGCCCCGTAGGGGTGCGGCAGAACGGGAAGAGATAACCCGGACAGCCGCACATCACATGCAGGGACTTCCACTTCGAGGTGCACTCACCCCATGAGCACCGAACCGCCGCCCTACCCCACAGGACCGGACCCCGACGACAACGATCCGTTCAGGAAGCAGCCACCCCCGCCGGGCCCCGGCGGCGGATCGCCCTACGACACCCCGCCCCCGGGCGGCGGCCCGGGCGGCGGCGCCCCGCCCCCGCCCTACGGGGGCGACCCCTACGGCGCCCCGGATCCCCTCGGGGGCATGCCCCCCTTGGCGGACAGCGGCAAGCGCGTCCTCGCCCGCATCATCGACATGGTCCTCGTCGGCATCGTCGTCTGGGCGCTCACGTGGCTGTTCGGCACGCACGAGTACGACCTGGACCCGGACAAGGTGGACGCGGGCAAATCGTTCGGCCAGTCGCTGCTGGCCGCCGTGCTGTACATCGCCTACGACAGTTACTTCGTCTCCAAGTCCGGCCAGACGCTCGGCAAGAAGTGGCTGAATCTGCGGGTGGCGAACCTCAACGACGGCGCCACGCCCACCCTCCAGTCGGCGCTCGCTCGCGCCGCGGTCCTGTGGGTGCCGTTCGCGTTCTGCTGCGCGTGCGTCTGGACGGTGATCTGCGGCGGCTGGAGCTTCTTCGACAAGCCGTACAAACAGGGCCTGCACGACAAGGCGGCCAAGACCGTGGTGGTCAGCACGGCCTGAGCCGCGCGCGGCAGCGCGGCGGGCAGGGGCCCTGAGGCAGGCGGAAGCGGCGCCCGCGCGGCACGGGGCGCTCGGCGACCGGCGGGTTCGTGACGGTGGTTCACGAACCCGTCGGTTCTGTATGCGGTTGTCCGTGGGGAGCCGTCAGGGTCCGGCGGGTTCCCGTACGGAGGCGGAGGCGGCGGCCCGCGAGGGGTCCCGCGCCGGCACGGGCGCGATGACCGTGCGCTGGGCGGGGACCTGGTGCCCGGTGGGGACGGGGGGAGCGGCGGTGGCCGCGCCCCGCGCCTGTTTGGGCAGCGGGACCGTTAAGGCGACGAGCAGCCCGAGCCCGAGCGCGGCAAGGGCTATGACCGCGATTCCCGGGGGTGAGGTCGCCTGCGACAGGAGCAGCATGGCGAGGGTGGAGCAGATGACGGTCGCGGAACCATACGAGAGCTGTGCGACGGTCGGACGAGGCATGGGGCGAGACATGGCGTGATCCGTCCTCGGGACAGCGGATGCGGGGGTGATCCTGGGGCTATGGGGGTTGTGGGTGGGGCATCACGGAACGTATACGAATCGAAGGGGGCTCTTTGGCGTCGGCTTGGATGCCTTGCCGAGCACCCGCGCCCGCCGTTGATTTGGCGCCGTTCTTCAGGGTCTGGCTCTATTCGCCTGCATGCCCGACGTGGCCGCGCGGTAAGCGTGACCTTACCCACGGTGCCGGTGCACGGGGGGCGCATAGATTCATGCATTCCATCAACTGGACGGTCGCACGCGCCGGTTGACGATGCAATATGCCGCTCGGTCGTGCCGCGGCCACCCTGCGCTGTGTCCGCATAGGGGACGAGCGGGTCTGCATAGAGCATTTGGCCTGTTCAAGTCAAGGTCTGTCTTTTCTCCTCACCCTCCGGTCGAATGTCGTCACTTAGGACGCGCTTACCGCGCGCGGACCTCCTTGACCGGGACCCCTCCGGTCCGCGGCGGGCGCGGGGGAGGAAACCATCAAGTGAGAGTCAAGAGACGGACGTTCCGTGCCGCGGCTGCCGCCGTGGCGGTGGCCGCGGCCACCGCGACGTTCTCGGCGTACGGGGTGGCGGTCGCCGACGACGGCGCGAACGCGCCCTCGGCCAAGGACGGGCAGGCCATCGACCGCCGCGATCCGGCGGACGCCAAGACGGGCGTCGACCACGACCTGGACGGGCCCTTCAGCAAGCAGCAGGCCCAGCAGCGCAAGGCGGCCCTCGAACAGGTCGTGTCGGGCGAGGCCGAGGTCAAGAAGCGCGGCGGTTCCAACGTCGTCAAGCTCGACGACAAGAAGTACGTCGAGCTGGGCCGCGAGAAGACCGACAAGATCTTCACGATCCTGGTGGAGTTCGGGGACAAGGTGGACGACACCACCATGTACGACCCCGACGGCCCGGACGGTCCCGAGCAGCCGGTCAAGAAGTACGGCGGCACGCCGGGTCCGCAGCACAACAAGATAGCCAAGCCGGACCGTGCGAAGGACAACAGCACGGCCTGGCAGGCCGATTACAACCGCAAGCACTTCCAGGACCTGTACTTCGGCAAGGGCAAGGACAGCAAGGGCAAGACCAAGCACTCGCTGAAGACGTACTACGAGAAGACCTCCTCCGGGCGCTACTCGGTCGACGGCACGGTCTCGGACTGGGTCAAGGTCGACTACAACGAGGCCCGTTACGGCTCGAACTACTGCGGCGACACCAACTGCGCCAACGTCTGGGACGCGGTGCGCGACGGCGTCACGGCCTGGGAGAAGGACCAGAAGGCCAAGGGCCGCACGGACGCGCAGATCAAGGCGGACCTCGCGAAGTACGACAAGTGGGACCGCTACGACTTCGACAACGACGGCGACTTCAACGAGCCCGACGGCTACATCGACCACTTCCAGATCGTCCACGCCGGTGAGGACGAGTCCGCCGGCGGCGGCGCCGAGGGCCCCAACGCCCTGTGGGCGCACCGCTGGTACGCCTACGGCGACGACGCGGGCAAGACGGGCCCGGGCAACAACAAGGCGGGCGGTACCCAGATCGGCAAGTCCGGCATCTGGGTCGGCGACTACACGATGCAGCCGGAGAACGGCGGCCTCGGCGTCTTCGCCCACGAGTACGGCCACGACCTCGGCCTGCCGGACCTGTACGACACGACGGGCCCCGGCGCCGCCGGTGAGAACTCCGTCGGCTTCTGGTCGCTGATGTCGGCCGGATCCTGGCTCGGCACCGCCAAGAACGCGATCGGCGACCTGCCCGGCGACATGACCTCCTGGGACAAGTTCCAGCTGGGCTGGCTCAACTACGCCAAGGCCAAGGCCGCGACGAAGTCCACGCACAAACTGGGCGTGTCCGAGTACAACACCCGCAACAAGCAGGCGCTGCTCGTCACGCTGCCCAAGAAGTCGGTCACCACGACGGTCGTGAAGCCCACCGAGGGCGCCGGCCAGTGGTGGAGCGGCCAGGACGACGACCTCAGGAACACCCTGACCCGGTCCGTCGACCTCACCGGCAAATCCAAGGCCGAGCTGTCCCTCGACGGCTGGTGGGACATCGAGCGGAACTACGACTACCTCTACACCGAGGTCTCGACGGACGGCGGCGCCTCCTTCACGCCCGTCGACGGCACCGCCGACGGCAAGCAGATCACCCGTGACGGCGGCGACAAGCCCGCCCTGACCGGCTCGTCGACGAAGTACCAGAAGCTCGTCTACCCGCTCGACGCCTACGCGGGCAAGGAGATCGACATCCGCTTCCGCTACGCGACGGACGGCGGCACCTCGCTCAAGGGCTTCACCGCCGACCGGATCACGCTGACCGCGGACGGCGCCAAGCTGTTCACCGACGGCGCCGAGAACGGCGACAACGGCTGGAAGGTGAAGGGCTTCTCGCGCATCGGCGAGTCCTTCACGAAGAAGTACGAGCAGTACTACTTCGCCGAGAACCGCCAGTACGTGTCGTACGACAAGACCCTCAAGGCCGGCCCGTACAACTTCGGCTTCGCGTCGCGCCCCGACTGGGTGGAGCACTACCCGTACCAGACCGGCCTGCTCGTCTGGCAGTGGGACACCTCCCAGAAGGACAACAACGTCAGCAAGCACCACGGCAAGGGTCTGATCCTGCCGGTGGACGCGCACGCCAAGCCGCTGAAGTGGAAGGACGGCTCGCTCCTCCGGAACAAGATCCAGCCGTACGACGCGCCGTTCTCGAAGTACCGCACGGACGCGTTCACGCTCCACAACGCGGACGTCGCGCTCAAGCTGAAGTCGCGCGCCGGGGTCTCGGCCTTCGACGATCACAAGGGCACCTACTGGTACCCGGAGAACCCCACGGGCAGCGTCAAGGTCACTGACACCAACACCAAGATCAAGATCGTGAAGCAGCCGAAGGACGGCTCCTCGATCACGGTCCAGGTGGGCCCCTCGGTCCGATAGTTTTACGTTTGCCCAGGTCAGAGGCGTATTTCTGACCGGACGGCCGTCGCCCCCTAGCGGGCGGCGGCCGTTCGTGTTTAGGTGCGTGCTGTGGATTCCTTATTGACGCGACGTCTCACGGGGGTGTGACACAGCATGGCCGCAGGAGGCTTCTGCAAGCTGCCGAACGGCAGCGTGGTGGTGGCGCTGACCCTGCCGAGACCCGGCTCCCCCGCGGGCGGCACACGGGTACGGGTCCTGGTGCACGCCGTGAACCGGGCCCGGGCCCTGACCCGCCTGCGCAACCTCGGCCTGCGGGCGGTGTACCTCCGCGGCAACGCGGAGCCCCCCACCCCCGACGAGGTCACGGCGGTCCTCCACCACCCCGACGGCCTCATATGGCGCACGGCCCCCGCCCAGGGCGCCCAGGAGCTGTGGCACCCGATCAGGGCCCTGCTCCGCCGGAGCGCCGCGGCATAGCCCTGCGGCCCCGTGGCTACACCACCGGCTTGCCCGTCAGCTCGACCCCCGCCGCGCGCAGCTCCTCGAGGGCCCGCTGCGTCGTCGCCTCGGACACGCCCGCCGTGAGGTCGAGCAGCACATGCGTCCGGAAGCCCTCCCGCGCGGCGTCGAGCGCGGTGGCCCGCACGCAGTGGTCCGTGGCGATCCCGACCACGTCCACCTCCCGCACCTGCCGCTCCCGCAGCCACTGGGCCAGCGGCGTCCCGTTCTCGTCGGTCCCCTCGAAGCCGGAGTACGCCGCCGAGCGCTCCCCCTTGGAGAAGACGGCGTCGACGGCCCCGGAGGCCACCGCGGGCGCGAAGTTCGGGTGGAAGCCGACGCCCTCGGTGCCGGCCACGCAGTGCGGCGGCCAGGAGTCCACGTAGTCGGGCTCGGCCGAGAAGTGGTCGCCCGGCGCGATGTGGTGGTCACGGGTGGCCACGACGTGGCGGTAGCAGGCGGGGGACTGGCCGATGAGGTCGGTGATGGCGGCGGCCACGTCCGCGCCGCCCGCCACCGCGAGGCTGCCCCCCTCGCAGAAGTCGTTCTGCACGTCTACGACAATCAGGGCGCGGCGCATGGCGGGTGTCCTTCGTTAGCTGGATGAACCGAGCGTAGAGACTTCACGTCCGTTGCGGGAGGGGGCGTCGGGCGCGCGGACCGTGAGCCGGGGCCGCCCGCGGTGGCCGGGCCCGGCGCTCACACGAACTCCGTGGGGATGACGGCCTCGCCCCGCGACAGCTGGGTGGCCGAGAGCGGCAGCGAGGCCCGCGCCGCCGCGTGCCGGTCGCGGACGGTGTCCAGGGGCTCCCGGGCGAGCACCTCGCCGCCCTTGATCAGCTCGACGTGGAGCTGGTGCCCTGCCAGGTCCGCGGGGACGGGCCCGGTGCCCACGACCTCGGCCTCGGCGACCCCCTGGGCGTCGGGCCTGCGCGCGGCCCACTTGCGGCCGCCCAGGGACGACTTCGCGCCGAGCGACTTCTTCGCGACCGGCTCCAGGGGCGCCCCGGGGTCGGCGGAGCGGGCGCGGGCGACCAGCTTGTAGACCATGGAGCAGGTGGGGTGCCCGGAGCCGGTGACGAGCTGGGTGCCCACGCCGTAGGCGTCCACGGGCGCCGCCGCGAGCGAGGCGATGGCGTACTCGTCCAGGTCGGAGGTGACGACGATCTTGGTCCCGGTCGCGCCGAGGTCGTCCAGCTGCTGCCGCACCCGGTGCGCGACCAGGAGGAGGTCGCCGGAGTCGATGCGCACGGCGCCAAGCTCCGGGCCCGCGATCTCGACGGCCATCCGGACGGCCTCACCGACGTCGTAGGTGTCGACGAGCAGGGTCGTGCCGCGGCCGAGGGAGTCCACCTGGGCGCGGAAGGCGTCGCGCTCGCTGTCGTGGACGAGGGTGAAGGCGTGCGCGGAGGTGCCGACGGTCGGGATGCCGTAGCGGAAGCCGGCGGCGAGGTCGGACGTGGTGGTGAAGCCGCCGACGTAGGCCGCGCGGGACGCCGCGACGGCCGCCAGCTCGTGGGTGCGCCGCGCGCCCATCTCGATCAGCGGCCGCCCGCCCGCCGCGGAGGCCATCCGGGACGCCGCCGCAGCGATGGCCGAGTCGTGGTTGAGGATCGACAGGATCACGGTCTCCAGGAGCACGCACTCCGCGAAGCTGCCCTCGACCCGCAGGATCGGCGAGCCGGGGAAGTACACCTCGCCCTCCGGATAGCCCCACACGTCCCCGCTGAAGCGGTACGAGGCCAGCCACTTCAGGGTCGGCTCGTCCACCACGCGGCGCTCGCGCAGGAAGGCGATGACGTCCGCGTCGAAGCGGAAGTTCTCCACGGCGTCCAGGACCCGGCCGGTCCCGGCGACCACTCCGTAGCGACGGCCCTCCGGCAGGCGGCGCGTGAACACCTCGAACACGGAGCGGCGGTGCGCGGCGCCGGACTTGAGGGTGCCCTGCAACATCGTCAGCTCGTAGTGATCCGTGAAGAGCGCGGTCGACGGAACGCCCACCCGTCGCCCACCGCCACCCTTATTCGGAAGCGCTTCGCGCCCTTCCTCTCCTGGCAGCCCCAGGTCATGCTCCCCATGGTTCATACGACGGATGCTACCGCTCATCTCGTCACTCTGACGATTTCGGGGGTCCGTTTGTGCGGTCACCCCCGGCGGGTGGCAGCATGGGACAAGTGAGTAGCGCGGCTCCTGCAGAGATCACCCGCCCGGACGCGGACGAAGAGACGTTCGCGGTCCCTGAACCGGACGTCCCCTGGATCACCCTGGTGCACAACGACCCGGTGAATCTCATGAGCTACGTGACGTACGTCTTCCAGACGTACTTCGGGTACTCCAAGGACAAGGCGACCAAGCTCATGCTCGACGTCCACCACAAGGGCCGTGCCGTCGTCTCCTCGGGCAGCCGCGAGGAGATGGAGCGCGACGTGCAGGCGATGCACGGGTACGGGCTCTGGGCCACCCTCCAGCAGGACCGGAAGTAGCGACGCGACCGATGCCAGGACACTTCGAACCGATCCCGGGGGGCGGCGCGGCCGTCGCGCTCGACGAGGTCGAGATCTCCATCATCCGCTCCCTGGCCGTGCAGCTCCTGGAGCTGATCGGCCCTGGTGACGAGCCCGCGGGCGACGACGGCGACCTCTTCGCCGAGCTGTTCGCGCCGGGCCCGAGCGAGCCGCCCGCCGACCCGGTGCTCAAGCGCCTGCTCCCGGACGCGTACGGCGGCCCCGGCAGCGAAGGCGCCTCCGAGGCCCAGGCCGCCGAACTGCGGTCGTACTCCGCGGAGTTCCGCCGCTTCACCGAGAACGACCTGCGGGCCCGCAAGCGGGACGACGCGCTCGCGGTGATCCGCTGCCTGGACGCGCTGACCGTCGCGGGCGAGGGCGGCGCCGTCCTGAAGCTGTCCGTCGAGGACTCGCGCCGCTGGCTCGGCGCGCTCAACGACCTGCGGCTCGCGATCGGCACCCGCCTGGAGGTGACCGACGAGGAGGACACCGACATCCTCTACCGCCTTCCGGACTCCGATCCGCGCAAGCCGATGGTGATGGCGTACTTGTGGCTGGGGGGCCTCCAGGAGACCCTCGTGGACACCCTGACCGGGTGAGGCCGGATCCGGCCGGGCGTGAAGTTCTTCCGATGGCCGGTGTGAAGGTTTTCTGTCGGACGGGGTGACGGTTTCCCGGCGTCCGCGTGACCTCTTCTTGAAGATCGTGGGCGTTCGCTCAACGGACGCTCAAATCCGGATAACGATCGGGTCACCGTACTGTCCGCATATGCAGGTCAGTGGGAGCTTTGTCCGCTTCTTCCTGTGGTGTGTGCCACAGCTGACTCATTCGATCACTGTGACGGTCGTGATAAATGTTCACGACCGCTCGGTGACGCCACCCATGTCGCCGACGGCACGCCAGGGGCCGACAGACCGTCGGCGGCACTCCATCACCATTCGGGGGATCACGACCTGGTCCGCGGCGAAACCGCAGTTCGCGGCGCGGATCAGCATGGAGAAAGGCGTCACCATGACCTCAGTGCAGGTCGAAGAGCACCACGACGGCAGTGGGGCCGGGACGGATGCGTCCGGCGACGGCGAGGGATATCAGCGCGGGCTCGGCGCCCGGCAGATCCAGATGATCGCGATCGGCGGTGCCATCGGCACCGGCCTGTTCCTCGGCGCGGGCAAGGCCATCCACAAGGCCGGTCCGAGCCTCATCCTCGCGTACGCGATCGCGGGACTTGTCATCTTCTTCATCATGCGCGCGCTCGGCGAGCTGCTCATGTACCGGCCCGTCTCGGGCTCCTTCTCCGAGTACGCCCGCGAGTTCGTCGGCCCGTTCTTCGGATTCGTGACCGGCTGGACGTACTGGCTCTTCTGGGTCGTCACCGGCATCACCGAAGTCACGGCGGCAGCCCAGTACATGCAGTACTGGACACACGGCTCCGTCCCACAATGGGCCTACGCGCTGATCTTCACCGTCATCCTGTACGGCGCCAACCTGATCTCCGTGAAGCTCTTCGGCGAGCTGGAGTTCTGGTTCTCCATGGTCAAGGTCACCGCCATCATCGGCATGATTTTGATTTGTGCCGGCATTCTCACCATCGGCTTCTCCGACGCCGGTGACAGCGCGTCCGTCTCGCACCTGTGGGACAACGGCGGCTTCTTCCCCAACGGCATCGGCAACACGCTGATGACCCTCCAGATCGTGATGTTCGCCTTCCTCGCCGTGGAGCTGGTCGGCGTCACCGCGGGCGAGTCCAAGGACCCGAAGAAGACCCTGCCCAAGGCGATCAACACCGTGCCGTGGCGCATCGCCGTCTTCTACGTCGGCGCCCTGATCATGATCCTCTCGGTCGTGCCCTGGACGCACTTCCAGCCCGGCGTCTCCCCGTTCGTGGCGGCCTTCGAGAAGATGGGCCTCGGCATCGGCGCCGCGATCGTGAACTTCGTGGTCCTGACGGCCGCGCTCTCCTCCTGCAACTCGGGCATGTACTCCACCGGCCGCATGCTGCGCGACCTCGCGCTCAACGGCCAGGGCCCGAAGTTCTTCACCAAGCTCACCAAGAACGGCCTGCCCCTGGTCGGCACCACCGCGTCCGCCGCGCTGATGCTCGTCGGCGTGTGGATCAACTACCAGTGGCCGGGCGAGGCGTTCAACTACGTCGTCTCCTTCGCCACCATCTCCGGCATGTGGGCCTGGATCATGATCCTGGTCTCCCAGATCAACTACCGCCGCAAGGCCGACCGCGGCATCCTGCCGCAGTCCACCTTCCGCGCCCCGGGCGCCCCGTACACGAGCTGGTTCGCGCTCGCCTTCATCGGCATGGTCATCGTGATGATGGGCGTCGACAAGGACGCGCGGATCTCCCTGTACTGCGCCCCGATCTGGGCCGCCATCCTGTGCGTGTCCTACCTGGTCCTCAAGAGCCGCAACCCGGAGGCCGCGGCCTTCAAGAAGCGTGAGCACGGGGGCGCTGCCGCTGTGCCTGGTGCCAAGGACTGACCTCGGCGCTTCGTTGGACCTGCGGGTCGTCTGTGGCTGGTCGCGCCCGCGCGGCGGAGCCGCATGGAGTCCCAGCCCCGCGCCCCTTCGGGGCACTGTCCGTGATGCGGGCCGCCGCGTACCACATGCTGGTACGCGGCGGCCCTTTCGCACGTTCGTGCTGCTTATCCTGGCCCACATGCTGACCATCACCCAGGCCCTGCACGACGAGATCGTCGCGCACGCGCGCAAGGACCACCCCGACGAGGCGTGCGGCGTCGTCGCGGGCCCTGCGGGCACGGACCGCCCCGAGCGGTTCATTCCGATGCTGAACGCGGCCCGCTCGCCCACGTTCTACGAGTTCGACTCGGCGGACCTGCTCAAGCTGTACCGCGAGCTGGACGACCGCGACGAGGAGCCCGTGGTCATCTACCACTCGCACACGGCCACGGAGGCCTACCCCTCCCGCACCGACATCTCGTACGCGAACGAGCCCGGCGCCCACTACGTCCTCGTGTCCACCGCCGACGCCGACGACGCGGGCCCCTTCCAGTTCCGCTCGTTCCGCATCGTGGACGGAGAGGTCACCGAGGAAGAGGTCCAGGTCGTACAGGCATACTGAAGCCGACCTTCGAGGCGGCAGGGCCCAGGAAGCCGGTGTGAGTCCGGCGCGGTCCCGCCACTGTGACCGGCACGCGCGCGTGCCGGGAGTCAGGAACTGACCTGCCGCCTCCTCCCACTTGACGCAGGGGACGCGGAAATCCCCTGGAGGAGGACCGCACAGTCATGCGCATCCGCGTGCTGCTCGTCGCCGCGGCGACCCTGCTCCCGCTGACGGCCTGCTCGTCGTCCGGCGACTCCGGCTCCACGGCCGGCAAGTCCAAGGCGGCGGGTTTCCCGTACACCGTCACCAACTGCGGTGTGAAGACGACGTACAAGGCACCCCCCGAGCGTGCCGTCACCATGAACCAGCACGCCACGGAGGTCCTCCTGGAGCTGGGCCTCAAGGACCGCGTCGCCGGGACCGCCTACCTCGACGACAAGGTGCTCCCGAAGTACGCGAAGGACTACAAGTCCCTGCCGGTGCTCGCCAAGGAGTACCCCTCGTACGAGAAGCTCCTGGCCGCCAACCCCGACTTCGTCTACGGCGGCTACGCGTCCGCCTTCGCCGCGGGCGAGGGCCGCTCCCGCGACGCCCTCGCCAAGTCCGGCATCCACACCCGCATGAACATCGAGGGCTGCGCCAAGAAGCCCGTCACGATGGCCGACGTCTACCGCGAGGTGCGCGAGACCGGCGCCACCTTCGGCGTCCGCGACCGCGCCGAGAAGTGGGTGCGCTCCGCCGAGGCCGAGCTGGCCCGCGCCGCGAAGAGGACCAAGGGCGCCAAGGCCCCGTCGGTCTTCGTCTACGACAGCGGCGACAAGACCGCCTTCACGGCGGGCGGCAAGGGCATCGGCAACGACATCATCGAGCGCGCGGGCGGCCGCAACGTGATGGCCGACCTCGACAAGGCCTTCGGCGACGCCTCCTGGGAGAACGTGGTCGACCGCCGCCCCGACGTCGTCCTCATCTACGACTACGGCGCGACGACCGTGGCCCAGAAGAAGAAGCGCCTCCTCGACGACCCGGCCCTCAAGGACGTCCCCGCCATCAAGAACAAGCGCTTCGCGGTCCTGCCCCTTTCGGACGTGGTCCTCGGCGTACGGGCACCGAAGGCGGTGGAGAAGCTCGCGGAGCAACTGCGGTGACCCCCTACGCCGAGAAGCCCGCCGGACCGCCCGGCAGGGCCCGCTACGCCGCCCTGGTGGCCGTGCTCGTCCTCGCCCTGGCCGCCGCGGCCGTCGGCGCGCTCACGTACGGCTCCGTCCACATCCCGGTCGGCGAGGTCTTCGACATCCTCACGGGCAGGGCCGAAGGGCCGTCCCCGTACCGCACGATCGTTCTTGACGTCCGCCTTCCCCGGGTCCTGCTCGGCGCGGCCGTCGGCGCGGGCCTCGCCGTCATCGGCACCACGCTCCAGGCCCTGGTGCGCAACCCGCTCGCCGACCCCTTCCTGCTCGGCGTCTCCTCCGGCGCCTCCGCGGGCGCGGTCGGCGTGATCGTGCTGGGCTGGGGCGCGGGCCTCGCCATCACGGTGACCATCCCCGCGGCGTCCTTCGCGGGCGCGTTCCTCGCCCTGTTCGTCGTGTACACGCTGGCCCGGGAGCCAGGCGGCGGCTTCACCACCGGCCGCCTGGTCCTCGCGGGCGTGGCCGTCTCGTACGTCCTGTCCGCCCTGACCAGCCTGATCCTGGTGGTCTCGGCCCGCGCCGACCACCTCCAGGAGGTCCTGTACTGGACGCTCGGCGGCCTCGGCAGCGCCCGCTGGGACATGCTCGCCGTGCCCCTGACCGTGCTCGGGCTCGGCACGGCCGTGCTCCTCTCGCTCGCCCGGCCGCTCGACCTGCTGCTCGTGGGGGAGGAGGGCGCCACCGTCCTCGGCCTGGACACGACCCGGTTCCGCGCGGGCGTCTTCGTGCTCGCCTCCCTGGTGACCGGCGTGCTCGTCGCGCACAGCGGGGCCATCGGCTTCGTCGGCCTGATGGTGCCGCACGCGGCCCGCATGCTGGTCGGCGCGGGCCACCGGGCGCTGCTTCCGGTGGCGGCCCTGATGGGCGCGGTGTTCCTGGTCGTCGCCGACCTCGCGGCACGCACCCTTGCGGCGCCGCAGGACATCCCCGTGGGCGTGCTCACCGCGCTCACCGGCGGCCCGTTCTTCCTGTGGCAGCTGCGCCGGGGCCGGGCGCGTGAAGGGGTGACGGCATGACGGACAGCCGACGACCGCCCGCCGGGGCGGCGGGCCCGCTCCCCGGCGCCGTGTGCCTGCGCGCCGAGGACCTCACGTACGACACCCCGTCCGGCCGCCGCCTCGTCGACGGCGTCTCGCTGACCGTCTCCGCGGGTGAGACGGTCGGCATCGTCGGGCCCAACGGCAGCGGCAAGACCACGCTGCTGCGCTGCGTCTACGGCGCCCTTGCGGCCACCGCGGGGCGGGTCCTGCTCGACGGCACGGACCTGACCGCCGCCGGGACCAAGGCGCGGGCCCGCCGCGTCGCCACCGTGCCGCAGGACGGGCAGGCCGGCTTCGACCTCACCGTCCGCCAGGTCGTGGCCATGGGGCGCTCCCCGCACAAGCGGTTCTGGGAGGCCGACACCGCCGCCGACCGGGCCCTGGTGGCCGACGCCCTGGCGCGCGTCGGCGCGGCGGACCTCGGCGACCGCCCCTTCGGGCAGCTCTCCGGCGGCGAGCGCCAGCGGGCCCTGCTGGCCCGCGCGCTGGTGCAGGAGCCCGCCGTCCTCGTGCTCGACGAGCCCACCAACCACCTGGACATCCGCTACCAGCTGGAGATCCTCGGCCTGGTCCAGGCCCTCGGCACGGCGAACCTGCTCGCCCTGCACGACCTGACCCTGGCCGCGTACTACTGCGACCGCCTCTACGTCGTCGACGGCGGCCGCGTCGTCGCGTCCGGACCCCCGGGCGAGGTCCTGACCAGCGAACTCCTCGCGGAGGTGTACGGCGTCACCGCCGAGGTGGCCGTCCACCCGGCCACCGGAGCCCCCACCGTCACCTATCTGCCCGGCCCGTCACGGCGCGTTCCCGCGCCCTGAGCGGGCCGCCCGCGTCCGGGTGCCGAGCCGGATCCGTCCGGTATCCGAGATCACATTCCGGGACCCGGACCGGGAATCGATACGATGACCCCATGGTTTCGAACGACGTGAGCATCCATACGACGCCGGGCGCCCTGCTCGTCGGCCGGCTGCACGTCGACCTGTGCCGTCTCGCCAGCGCCATCTGTCGGCGCTGAGACGCCGCCGCGCCTCCTGGGGCCGGGGCGCCGCCCGGGCACCGGGCTCCCGGCGCCCCGTGCTCCGCGCGCTCCCCGCAGGTCCCGCCCTTGACGCACGTCTCGCAGTTCCCCGCACCAGCCGGGCCCCGCCCCGGACCGCGCCCGAAACGACCCTTCCGACAGGAGCCCTCCCCATGGCCATCGAGGTCCGCATCCCGACCATCCTCCGCACCTACACCGGCGGCGAGAAGGCCGTCGAGGGCAACGGCGACACCATCGCCGCGCTCTTCGCCGACCTCGAGACCCGGCACGCGGGCATCCAGGAGCGCCTCGTCGACAAGGACAAGGGCAACGGACTGCGCCGGTTCGTGAACGTGTACCTGAACGACGAGGACGTCCGCTTCCTGGACGGCGTCGCCACCAAGCTCACCGACGGCGACAGCGTCACGATCCTGCCCGCCGTCGCGGGCGGGATGGTCTGACGGGCCGCGGCCGCCCCATGCGCTACGACTCCCCGCTCGCGGCCGTCGGCAACACGCCGCTGGTCCGCCTCCCGCGCCTGTCCCCGTCCGCGGAGGTCCGCGTCTGGGCCAAGCTGGAGGACCGCAACCCGACCGGCTCCATCAAGGACCGGCCCGCGCTCCACATGGTCGAACAGGCCGAGAAGGACGGCCGGTTGACGCCTGGCTGCACCATCCTCGAACCGACGTCGGGCAACACCGGCATCTCGCTCGCCATGGCGGCCACGCTCAAGGGCTACCGCATCGTGTGCGTCATGCCGGAGAACACCTCCCAGGAGCGCCGGGACCTGCTCACGATGTGGGGCGCCGAGATCATCTCGTCGCCCGCGGCGGGGGGCTCCAACACCGCCGTGCGCGTCGCCAAGGAAATCGCGGCCGAGCACCCCGACTGGGTGATGCTCTACCAGTACGGAAACCCGGACAACGCGGGCGCCCACTACGCCACCACTGGCCCCGAGATCCTCGCCGACCTGCCCTCCATCACCCACTTCGTGGCCGGGCTCGGCACCACCGGCACCCTCATGGGCGCCGGCCGCTATCTGCGTGAGCACAAGCCCGACGTGAAGGTCGTCGCCGCGGAGCCGCGCTACGACGACCTGGTCTACGGCCTGCGCAACCTCGACGAGGGCTTCGTCCCCGAGCTGTACGACGAGTCGGTCCTCACCACCCGCTTCTCGGTGGGGTCCGCCGACGCGGTGACCCGCACGCGCGAGCTGCTCAAGCAGGAGGGCATCTTCGCCGGCGTCTCCACCGGGGCGGCCCTGCACGCGGCCATCGGCGTCGGCCGCAAGGCCCTCAAGGCGGGGGAGGAGGCGGACATCGTCTTCGTCGTGGCCGACGGCGGCTGGAAGTACCTCTCGACGGGCCTGTACACGGCCGCGACGACGGAGGAGGCGATCGAGGCGGTCCAGGGCCAGCTCTGGGCGTAGCCCTGGGGGGGCGCCCTGGAACCGGTCAGTCGGCCTGCGGCCTCGTCCTCAAACGCCGGACGGGCTGAAAGTCTCCGGCTCGGGCCGTGGGTATTCCGCCCGTCCGGCGTTCCGGGAAGGGGCGGGTCCGAGGCGCCACCCGCGAGGGTCACCCCCCGAGGTACCGGACCTGGTCCCACAGTGCCGGGTCCACCGCCCCGGCCCGGCGCCGGAAGTCCCCGGCCCACAGCTCCCGTACCGCGTCCGGTTCGAGGAAGCCGGGGCGCCCGCGCACGTCCCCGACGGTCCCTGGCGGCAGCGGGATCACCCCGGCCCGCTCCTCGTGGAACCGGGTGGTGATCGTCGCGACGCGCACGACGTCACCGCGTACGGACAGGACGAGGAAGGGCCGCTCGGCCTCGTCGGCCACGGCCCACCAGATCTCCGCGGCGCGCGGCCGGCGCCGCACCGCCGGGGCGGCGCGGCGGGCACCGCGCCCCGCGCCGCGCGAGCGCCCGCGCCCCCAGCCGTCCACCACGGTGGCGACGAGCGCGAGGACCACCACCGCGGCGAGGGCCGGCCACCAGGACGTGTCCATGGCACCGACGGTACCCGCGGGCCCGTCAGAGCGCCGCCCGCGCCGGTGCGAGGAGCGCGCCGACGACGGCGGGCGCGTCCTCGCGCGCGAGGACGACCAGGACCGTCGCCTCGCCGTCACGGCACTCCACGACGACGGTGTCGTACGTGCTGCCGCCCGCCCAGTGGGCGGCGTCGTCGGGCCGCGGCGCGCGGACATCCCGCACGGTCAGGGACGGCGGCAGCGGCCTGCGGGCCACGCGTCCGTCGGGGTCGGGCGTCACCGCGGGCGCCCCGTCCCCGACGACCAGGTGGTCGAAGCCGTCCACGCTGTAGGGCACGTCCCCGAGCACGGCCGCGCGCACGCACCGCCTCCCGTCGGGCGGCACCGGAACGATGTCACTGGTGTCGACGGCACGCCGCTCCCGCCGCCGCGTGAGCCACGCGACCACGGCGGTCAGCGCCGCCGCCGGGGGCACCGCGGCCGCCGTGGCCAGCAGCGTGGCGGGCACGGACGGGCACACCTGGCTCGCGATGAACCCGGCGCAGCCGAGCAGCGCCCCGGCCACGAACCCCACGCCGAGCTGCCAGGCACTCGCGTGCGCCGCGGTCGCGTAGCGCCGGCGCCACCACCAGACCGTCCCCAGGGCGCCGAGCCCGAGGGGCAGCACCAGCAGGCCGATGCCCAGCGGGAGCCGCCAGTCGCCGGCGGGCGACGCGTCGGTCTCCTCGGCAATGGCGCCGAACCGCACGGCGCGGATCTCGCCCCGCCAGTACGTCAGCGACACCCGGTCCCCGGCGCGCACCGCGTCGTGCAGCCTCGACCCGGACATGTGCACGCGCCGCGCCCGGTCCTCGCCGCGCTCGGTGACCCGGAGCCAGTGGTCGGCCTTCCGGCCGCGGGACTCCTTCTCGGTGCCCGCGACGGTCGCGGACACCGTCGTCGTGCACGAGTCCGGCCGGGCCCCGGCCGTGCAGGCGGGCGCGGAGGCGTACGCGTGCCCCCGCGCGAGCGCGCCCGGCACGGCGGCGAAGAACCCGAAGGGGACCAGCAGGAGCAGGAGCCCGCAGCAGCCCGCGAGCACCGCCTTCCACCGACCGGACCCACCCGTCGTCCGCCCCGCCATCCCCAGCACCTCTCCCGGACCCGGCCACCACGTTCCCTCCCAGTGTCCCCGCCCGGGCCGGACGAAGCCGCGTACCGGCACCCATCGGACAGGCCCTAGGCGCCACCGCAGGGCTTGACCGAATCCAGGAGGCCCTTCTGGTTCTTGGCCAGCATGACCTGGACGATGGAGACGTCCGTGACCGGCGCCGGCGGGGCGGGATAGAGGTCGGCGGGCTTCTCCCAGGGCGTCAGTTCGTCAAAGGTGCGCTTCCAGCGGTGCCCTCCGCTGTCGGTGAAGAATATGGAATTGACCGTGAAGTACTGGTCAAGCGTGATCGTCGCGCCACGAGGGATCTTCCTGTTCGCCTCCGCCTTGGGGTCGACGGCCATGTTCTTGCTTTGCAGGAGGATGCGGGAGCACGGCGGGACGCTGCCGATCCAGAGAATCAGCTGGCTTTTCTGCCGGCGTGGCAGCGTATCCCCCTGCTCCTTCCATGTGATGTCAGCCGTGATCATCACATGCATTCTTGATATCGGGTCCGCCGAACGGTTGACCAGGTAGTAGCGACGACTCTTCAGGCTGTCTTCGACGTCGTAGTAGAACGCCACTTTGGACGCCTGGGAGCGTGTCGACTGGTCGGTGTCCTCCTGGGACTGCTTCAGCTGGTCTTCCGCGGTCCGGGCACTGTAATAAGTGGCGATGCCGGTGACCACGATGCCCCCGACCGCCGCGACGCCCGCGAGGGCGGTCCCGGCCTGGACCCACCAGTTCAGGTGCCGCCACCGTCCGCGCCCCGGGTCCTGGGGCCGGGGTTCCGATGTCTCCCGTGCTCGCACCGCCCCGGGCCGGGGCCGTTGCCGCGCCAGGCGAAGCCGCGTCCGCCGATCTGAATCATTACTCGTCACACGCCCCCCTTGAGCCACATCACGGGCCCGCTGTTCCCCGTCTTGCATACACGCTTCCGGCCTCTTGGGGGAGCCTTTCCCCTGCTTTTGGGAGGCCCGTGACCTTCGCCCAGGTGCCGTTGACTTCGTCGAAGAGGACGCAATTGAAGAGGGGCATCGAGGATTTCCTCACGTCGATACGTCGATGAGCAAGGAGTCGATACGTCGATGACGAAGGAAGGGCCGGTTCTCTCACGACCGCGCACGCGGCCCATTTCGCCGCGGACGACGAGACGCGGCTCCTTGGGGCTCCGGGGTGCCTTCCACGGGCCCGGAACGCGGCGGCCCCCGCGCATCGGCCTCACCGGCCGCCGGCCTGCCCGTCTCCCACCGGGTGGGGCACCACGACATCACCACGACCGGCGTGCCGAGTCCGCCCGCCTGGAGCGGGGCCCCTCCGCACGGTGCCGCCCCGGGCCGCCGCGAGTTACGCCCACCCCGCGGAACTACGGGGGAAGAGTGACGTGACCGGTGACTTCGCCCACAACGGCCCACGACGGAGGAGCGAGGCGCCGTTTCGCGCCTTACGCTCGTCGGACCGCACGCCCCTGAATTCCCCCGACCGCCAGCGCGGAGGTTCCAGCTATATGAAGCTCACCGTCGTCGGCTGCTCGGGGTCGTTTCCGTCCGCGGACTCGGCCTGCTCGAGCTACCTCGTCGAGGCCGACGGCTTCCGGCTGCTGCTCGACATGGGCAATGGCGCCCTCGGCGAGTTGCAGCGCCACATCGGTCTGTACGACCTCGACGCGATCTTCCTCAGCCATCTGCACGCCGACCACTGCATCGACATGTGCGCGTACTTCGTGGCCCGCTACTACCGGCACGAGGGCGGCCGCTGCGCGCCCATCCCGGTGTACGGCCCCGAGGGCACCGAGCAGCGCCTGACCACGGCGTACGCCGACACGCCCTCCGCGTCGTCGATGAGCGAGGTCTTCGACTTCCACACGGTCAAGCCGGGCGCCTTCGACATCGGCCCGTTCTCGGTGCGCACCGAGAAGGTCTGCCACCCGGTCGAGGCGTACGCCGTGCGCCTCGAACACGGCGGCAGGTCGCTCACGTACTCCGGCGACACGGGCCCCTGCGAGGCGCTCGACGAACTCGCCACGGGCACCGACCTCTTCCTGTGCGAGGCCGCGTTCACGCACGGCAAGGAGGACATCCCGGACCTGCACCTCAACGGCCGCGAGGCGGGCGAGTGCGCCCGGCGCGCGGGCGCGGGGCGCCTGGTCCTCACCCACATCCCGCCGTGGACGGACCCCGCGGTGAACCTCGCGGACGCCCGCGCGGTGTTCGACGGCCCGTCGGAGCTGGCCGCGCCCGGAGCGTCGTACCAGCTCTGAGGCGCTGTATCGATACGCCCCCGCGGCCCGTGCCACCCTGACGACGAAAGCGCGAAGGCCCCGGAACCCAAGCGGTTCCGGGGCCTTCGCGGTGTCCGAAGGGCTACGCCTTCGTCAGGTCCTCGATCTCCTCCTCGGGCTCACGGCCCGGGGTCGGGATGTTGAACTTGACGATCGCGAAGCGGAAGACCACGTAGTAGACGGCCGCGAAGACGAGGCCGATCGGGATGATCATCCAGGGCTTGTCGGCGAACTTCCAGTTCAGGACGTAGTCGATGGCACCGGCGGAGAAGGTGAAGCCGTGGTGCACGCCGAGCGCCCAGGTGACCGTCATGGCGACGGCCGTGAGCACCGCGTGGATCACGTACAGGACCGGGGCGATGAACATGAACGCGAACTCGATCGGCTCGGTGATGCCGGTGACGAACGAGGTCAGCGCGAGGGACATCATCATGCCGCCGACGACCTTGCGGCGCTCGGGCCGCGCGGTGTGCGTGATGGCGAGCGCCACGGCGGGCAGCGCGAACATCATGATCGGGAAGAAGCCGGACATGAACTGGCCGGCGGTCGGGTCGCCGTGCATGAAGCGCTGGATGTCGCCGTGCCAGACGGCCCCCGCGGAGTCGGTGAAGGAGCCGATCTCCTGCCAGGCGACGGTGTTCACGAACTGGTGCATGCCGACCGGGAGCAGCCCGCGGTTGACCACGCCGAAGACGCCGGCGCCGATGGAGCCGAGGCCGGTCATCCACTCGCCGAAGTTGGTGATCGCGTCGCCGACCGGGCCCCAGCACAGGCCGAAGAAGACGCCCATGGCGGTGCCGATGAAGGCCATGATGATCGGCACCAGACGGCGGCCGTTGAAGAAGCCGAGCCAGTCCACCAGCTTGGTGCGGTGGAACTTCTGCCACACCACGGCGGATATCAGGCCCATGATGATGCCGCCGAAGACCTTGGGGTCGTTGTATGTCGCGGCGACGTCGGCCCCCTTCATGATCTTCGCCTCGGTCACCGGGAACGCCTTCAGGACGTTCGTGTAGACCAGGAAGCCGACGAGCGCGGCGAGCGCCGTGGAGCCGTCCGCCTTCTTCGCGAAGCCGATCGCGACACCGATGCAGAACAGCATCGGCATGTTCGCGAACACGGCGTCACCGGCGTTGGCGAACACGGTGGCGACCTTGCCCCAGCCCAGGCCGTCCGCGCCGAACACGTCCGGCTGGCCGAGGCGGAGCAGGATGCCCGCGGCGGGCAGCACGGCGATGGGCAGCTGCAAGCTGCGGCCCACCTTTTGCAGACCCTGCAAAAGGCCGGCGCCCCGCTTCTTCGCGGGGGCCGCCTTGGCGGTGGCCGTACTCATGACTTCCTCCATGTACGGGTGCTGTCAGGGGACAGTTCGGGGGGTGCGACAGCATCCAGGTGGTCTACACCACTCAGTGGTGTAGACCTGTTGTAACACGGTCAAGGCGGCATAAGGAACCCGCGATTCCTGTGGCCTGGGCCATACCTGGACAAGCATGGCGAAAGGCCCTGGGACCACAGGGTCCCAGGGCCTTTCCGAAGGCTTTGAGCGGGGTTCCGCTTGAGCCCTACGCCTTGGTCTGTTCTGCGTCCAACGCCTTTGCCTCTTCTTCCGGTTCGCGGCCCGGCGTGGGCAGGTCGAACTTGTGGATGACGAAGCGGAACAAAGCGTAGTAGACGACCGCGAACACCAGGCCGATCGGGATGATCAACCAGGGCTTGGTGGCCAGGCTCCAGTTGATGACGTAGTCGATGAGGCCCGCCGAGAAGCTGAAGCCGTCCTTCACGCCGAGCGCCCACGTCACGGCCATCGAGACACCGGTGAGGACCGCGTGGATCGCGTACAGGAGCGGGGCGATGAAGAGGAAGGAGTACTCGATCGGCTCGGTGATGCCCGTGACGAAGGAGGTCAGGCCGACCGAGAGCATCATGCCGCCGACGACCTTGCGGCGCTCGGGGCGTGCCGCGTGCGTGATGGCGAGCGCGGCGGCGGGCAGCGCGAACATCATGATCGGGAAGAAGCCCGAGGTGAACTGGCCGGCCGTCGGGTCCCCTGCCAGGAAGCGGTTGATGTCGCCGTGCACCACGGTGCCGTCCGGCTTGGTGTAGTCGCCGAACTGGAACCAGACGAACGTGTTCAGGAACTGGTGCAGGCCGACCGTGAGCAGCGCGCGGTTGGCCACGCCGAAGATGCCCGAGCCGAGCCAGCCGAGGTCCACCAGCCACTTGGAGAAGCTGGTGAGCCCGTCGCCGATGGGCGGCCAGACCCAGACGCACAGGCCGGCGAAGACCAGGCCGATGAAGGCCATGATGATCGGCACGAGCCTGCGGCCGTTGAAGAAGCCCAGCCAGTCCACCAGGCGCACCCGGTGGTAGCGCTGCCAGAACCACGCCGTGAGCAGGCCCATCACGATGCCGCCGAAGACCCCCGGGTTCTGGTACGCGGCCTGGGTGGGGGCTCCCTCGCCGGTCACGCACACCCCGCTCCACATCCCGGCGCCCGCGAAGTCGGCGCCCGCCGGGCAGTCGTCGGGGAAGGCGCGAAGGACCGCGTAGTAGACGAGGAAGCCCGCGACGGCGGCGAGCGCGGTGGAGCCGTCCGCCTTCTTCGCCATGCCGATCGCGACACCGATGCAGAAGAGGAGCGGCAGGCCGAGGGAGGAGTCGAGCAGGGCGCCGCCCGCGGCCGCGAAGACCTTGGCGACGTTCGTCCAGCCGAGGCCGTCGTCGCCGAAGACGTCCGGCTGGCCGAGCCGGTTCAGGATGCCGGCGGCGGGTAGCACGGCGATGGGCAGCTGGAGGCTGCGGCCCATCTTCTGGAGGCCCTGGAAGAGGCCGTTCCACCCCTTCTTCCGCGGTACCGCGGCGGCGTCGGAACTCATCGGCGTTCCTCCTGGAACCGGCCAGTTTGGCGGTCGTTGAAAACTGGTGTAGACCAGTTGCGGGCGAGTGTGCGGCGGCCCCCTGGTCAGGGACGACACCTTGATCGTCATGATGGGGTGCGGCTGCCGTGACCGCCCGCGAAGATGGGCCAACCGTGCGTTACCGTGACAAAGCGGACCTACGGTGTCGTGGCCGCGTCCTTTCACAGCAGGGAGTAAGCAATGGCCAGCAAGGCTGAGAAGATCGTTGCCGGGCTCGGCGGCATCGACAACATCGAAGAGGTCGAGGGCTGCATCACCCGTCTCCGCACGGAGGTCAACGACCCGGGCCTGGTCGACGAGGCGGCCCTGAAGGCCGCGGGCGCGCACGGCGTGGTGAAGATGGGCACGGCGATCCAGGTCGTCATCGGCACGGACGCGGACCCGATCGCGGCGGAGATCGAAGACATGATGTGAGCGACTCCGCTCCGCTGAGGGGTGCAGGTCCGGGTAGCCGGGCCCGCGCCCCTTTTGCGTTGCTCGGGGTGGCTGCGCCCCCGGCCCGCCCCGGTGCGGGGCGAGGCCCCCCGCCGACGGTGGGTGCGGGAACCGGTCGGGTGGGTTCCGGGGGGCCCTATAGGGTCGTCGGCATGTCTCGATTCGACGGTCGTACCCCTGCACAGCTTCGTCCCATCTCCATCGAGCGGGGGTGGAGCAAGCACGCCGAGGGCTCCGTCCTCGTCTCCTTCGGCGACACCAAGGTCTTCTGCACGGCCTCCGTCACCGAGGGCGTGCCCCGCTGGCGCAAGGGCAGCGGCGAGGGGTGGGTCACAGCCGAGTACTCGATGCTGCCGCGCTCCACCAACACCCGCGGCGACCGCGAGTCCGTCCGCGGCAAGATCGGCGGCCGCACGCACGAGATCTCCCGCCTCATCGGCCGCTCGCTGCGCGCCGTCATCGACTACAAGGCGCTCGGCGAGAACACCATCGTCCTGGACTGCGACGTCCTCCAGGCCGACGGCGGCACCCGCACCGCCGCCATCACCGGCGCGTACGTCGCCCTCGCCGACGCCGTCACCTGGGCGCAGGGCAAGAAGCTCATCAAGCCCGGCCGCAAGCCCCTCACCGGCAGCGTCAGCGCCGTGTCCGTCGGCATCGTCGGCGGCGTGCCGCTGCTCGACCTCGCCTACGAGGAGGACGTCAAGGCCGACACCGACATGAACGTGGTGTGCACCGGCGACGGCCGGTTCGTCGAGGTGCAGGGCACCGCCGAGGCCGAGCCGTTCGCGCGCGAGGAGCTGAACGCGCTGCTCGACCTCGCCGTCGCGGGCTGCGCGGAGCTGACCGCGCTCCAGCGCGAGGCACTGGATTCGGCCAAGTAGCCGTCCGTGTAAAGGGGTTCGTCCTCCGTCGAGCAACCGTCCCGCCGACCGCGGGCGTTCTATGAGGTGGAGCGTGCGGGTACCACCGCACGCTCGCACACCGCATAACGGGAGGGAACCATCCATGGCCGTGCGCCACCGCCGTGTCACCGTCGCCATAACCACCGCTCTCATCGCCGTCCCCGCGACGCTCGGCCTCGTCGCCTGCGACCCGAAGGACGCCGTGGACTGCGTCAAGGCGGCCGACGCCGTGTCCGACGGCGCCGACGCGCTCCGGCAGGCCGCCCAGGACGCGGTCCTCTACCCGGACCGGAAGTCCGAGAAGCGCTTCGACAAGATCAGGGGCGACCTGAACGACATCCGCAGGGACCACGAGGACGACGAGGACATCAGCGAGGCCGTCGACGAGATGCAGAAGGCCGTCGACAACGTGGAGAAGTCCGTCGACAACGGCGACAAGACGCCCGACCTCCGCCCGATGGCGAACGCCGCGGGCAAGGTCACCAAGGCCTGCACGAACTGACGCCGCGTGGCGGGCGGGGGCCCCGGCCGGGCGGCCGGGTCCCGGCGACGGGACGGATACTGGTCGCATGACCCGTCTCATCCTCGCCACCCGCAACGCCCACAAGGTCACCGAGCTGAGGGCGATCCTCGCCGCGGCGGACCTCGACCACGAACTCGTGGGCGCGGACGCCTACCCCGAGATTCCCGACGTCAAGGAGACCGGGGTCACCTTCGCCGAGAACGCCCTGCTCAAGGCGCACGCCCTGGCACAGGCCACCGGCCTGCCCGCCGTCGCCGACGACTCCGGGCTCTGCGTCGACGTGCTCGGCGGGGCGCCCGGCATCTTCTCCGCGCGCTGGGCCGGACGCCACGGCGACGACAAGGCCAACCTCGACCTCCTCCTCGCGCAGCTCGGCGACATCGACGAGGCCCACCGGGGCGCGCACTTCACCTGCGCCGCGGCCCTCGCCCTGCCCGACGGCACCGAGCGCGTCGTCGAGGGCCGGCTGCGCGGCACCCTGCGCCACGCCCCCGCGGGGACGAACGGCTTCGGCTACGACCCGGTCCTCCAGCCCGAGGGGGACACCCGCACCTGCGCCGAGCTGACGCCCGAGGAGAAGAACGCGATCAGCCACCGCGGCGAGGCGTTCCGCGCCCTGGTGCCGGTGGTGCGGGAGCTGCTCGGCTGACCCGGCGCGCACGGACGGCGAAGGGCGCCCCCGCGTGCGGCGGGGGCGCCCTTTCCCACGTCTGCTTCCGAAGGGACCGCCCTGCGGGAGAGTGCGGCCGGAGGGACTCGAACCCTCACGGGTGTTACCCCACTGGGACCTAAACCCAGCGTGACTGCCAATTCCACCACGGCCGCGTGCCGCCCCATCGTAATGGGCGCCTGCCCGCGGTCGCCGGGCGGAGTCAGAACTTGGGCACCGAGGCCTGCGCCTCCACCAGGTCGGCGGCCTCCTCCTTGGTCTCCACGCACGGCGGCGAGCCGCTGAGCGGCCGCTGCGCGGTCTCCTTCATGCAGGCGACCGCGACGATGCCGACGGCCGCCGCCGCCATGGAGTAGTAGGCGGGCATCATGTCGGAGCCCGTGACGCTGATCAGCGCGGTGATCACCAGCGGCGCGGTGCCGCCGAACAGCGAGGCGGAGAGGTTGTAGCCCACCGAAAGCGAGCCGTAGCGCACCGGCGTCGGGAAGAGGGCGGGCAGCGTCGCCGACATGGTGCCGAGCAGGCACACCAGGGACAGGCCGAGCATCAGCATGCCCGCCGAGACCGCGATCAGCGAACCCTGCTTGATCAGCAGGAACGCCGGGGCCGACAGCACCAGGAAGCCCACCATGCCGGTCATCAGGAGCGGCTTGCGGCCGAAGCGGTCGGACAGGACGCCGATCCGGTTGATCACCAGCATCAGCACCAGCATCGTCACGATGAGGATCACGAGCCCGTGCGTGTCGTCGTACCCCAGCTCGTCGGTGAGGTACGTCGGCATGTACGACAGGAGCATGTAGTCGGTGACGTTGTACGCGCCGACCAGCGCGACGCACAGGATCAGCGTCGGCCAGTACTCGCGGAAGATCTTGGCCAGGTCGCCCTTGGCGGAGGTCTCGACGGCGGACGCGGCGTCCGAAGCGGAGTGGTAGCTCTCGTCCGTGAGCTTCTGGAACGCCGGGGTCTCGTCCAGGCGAAGGCGCAGATACAGGCCCACCAGGCCGAGCGGGCCCGCCACCAGGAACGGCACGCGCCAGCCCCAGGCCTCCATGGCGCCGTCGTCGAGCGTGGTCGTCAGGATCGTGACCAGGCCTGCCGCGCCCACGTACCCGGCGAGCGTGCCGAACTCCAGGAAGCTGCCGAAGTAGCCGCGCCGCTTGTCGGGGGCGTACTCGGCGATGAAGGTGGAGGCGCCGCCGTACTCGCCGCCGGTGGAGAAGCCCTGCACCAGGCGGAAGAGGATCAGCAGGACCGGCGCCCAGAAGCCGATGGTGGCGTAGCTGGGGATCAGGCCGATGGCGAAGGTGCCGATCGCCATCAGGATCATCGTCAGGGCAAGGACCTTCTTGCGGCCGACCTTGTCGCCCATCGGCCCGAACACCATCCCGCCCAGCGGCCGGACCAGGAACGAGACCGCGAACGTGGCGAACGACGAGAGCAGCTGGACCGTGCCGTTCCCCGACGGGAAGAACACATGCCCGATGGTGACGGCCAGATAGCTGTAGATGCCGAAGTCGAACCACTCCATGGCGTTGCCAAGGGACGCCGCCTTCACCGCGCGGCGCACCGCCGCGTCGTCGGTGACGGTGATGTCGGTGCGCCGCAGGGGTGGGTTCCGACGCCGTCTGACCGTGCGGAACAGGAGGCGGTGACGCTTCACCGCCTCCGGATCCGCGTCGGGGGCGAGGGGATCGGCCTCGGCGTCGGCCTGGTACCTGCTGGCCGCCATGGAAGGGGTCCTTTCGGAGCGGGTGGTTCTCCAGGACGCCTACTCGGAGTCCGCGATCGCAAACGAGAGTCCCCCGTCGGAGGGGGGTTTCTCACACTCGCCCCGACGGCCGCGCGGTCCTCAGATGCCGAGATCGCGGATGATCTTGGCCACGTGGCCGGTGGCCTTCACGTTGTAGAACGCGTGCTCGACCTTGCCGTCCTCGTCCACGACGACGGTCGAGCGGATCACGCCCGTCACCGTCTTGCCGTACAGCTTCTTCTCGCCGAAGGCGCCGTACGCCTCCAGGGTCTCCTTGGCCGGGTCGCCGACCAGCGTGACCTTCAGGTTCTCCTTCTCGCGGAACTTCGCGAGCTTCTCCGGCTTGTCCGGGGAGACGCCGATGACGTCGTAGCCCGCGGCCGCGAGCGCGTCCAGGTTGTCCGTGAAGTCGCAGGCCTGCTTGGTGCAGCCGGGCGTCAGGGCGGCCGGGTAGAAGTACACGATCACCTTGCGGCCCTTGTGGTCCGCGAGGGAGACCTGCTTGCCGTCGGCGTCGGGCAGGGAGAAGGCGGGGGCGGTGTCGCCGGGCTGCAGTCGCTCGCTCATTCTTGGGCTCCTCACGGTGCGCGTACGCACCAAGCTGTGGTGACGGGGTCGAGGGTAAGTCGAGCGTAATAGGGGTGCCGTGGGGTGCGGCGCGGGCGAAGCTGACAGACTGTGGAGGTCCGAGTACAAGGAACACACCCCACGGAGGCAGCCCGGTGTCGGATGCGGATGCCAGGACCCCTGCGCAGATCGAGGCGGACATCAAGCGCCGGCGCGAGCAGCTCGCCGAGACCCTCGACGAGATCGGGGTGCGGGTCCACCCGAAGACCATCGTCGGCGACGCCAAGGCGAAGGCCGCGGCCAAGGTGGACCACACCCTCGGGCGGGCCTACGTGGGGGCGAACCGCTTCGTCTCCGACGTGCGCGGCCAGCTCGTCTCGGCGGACGGCCGGCCGCGTCTTGAGCGGATCGTGCCGGTGGCCCTGGTGGTCGTGGGTCTCGTGGGGCTCGTCACCGTCGGCTCCCGGCGCCGCAAGGGCTGACCCGGGGGCGTACAGGGCGCGTGCGGGCAGGTAGGTTCGGGGCGTGAGCGCCAAGACACATGACACCAGCACCCACGACGACAAGCTGCCGATCCGGATGCTGCACGACCGCGTGCTCGTGCGCCAGGACACCTCCGAGGGCGAGCGGCGCTCCGGCGGCGGCATCCTGATCCCGGCCACCGCGGCCGTCGGCCGCCGTCTGGCCTGGGCGGAAGTGGTCGCCGTCGGGCAGAACGTGCGCACGGTGGAGCCGGGCGACCGGGTGCTGTACGACCCGGAGGACCGGGCCGAGGTCGAGGTGCGGGGCACGGCGTACGTGCTGATGCGCGAGCGCGACCTGCACGCGGTGGCCGCGGACCGCTTCGAGGGCTCCGAGGACTCCACGGGGCTCTATCTGTAGCCGTCCGCGCTGTCGCGCGAAGGGGCTGGTGACCGTCGTCACCAGCCCCTTTTGTCTGCCCTTTGCTACCGTGGAGACACCCCGACGAGACGCGCCGTACCGGGCCCCGCAAAGACGACGCACCCCTGAAGTCCATTTCTCGGAGGTGCCGTCATGGCCTGGGTCCTGCTCGTCGTCGCCGGTCTGCTCGAAGTCGGCTGGTCGATCGGCATGAAGTTCACCGAGGGGTTCACCCGCCTGTGGCCGAGCGTGTTCACCGGCGCGGGCATCGTCGCCAGCATGGTCCTGCTGTCGTACGCGGCCAAGACGCTCCCCATCGGCACGGCCTACGGCGTGTGGGTCGGCATCGGCGCCGCGGGCGCCGCCGTGGTCGGCATGGTCGCCCTCGGCGAGCCCGCCACCGCGGCCCGGATCTTCTTCGTGTGCCTGCTGCTCGTGGCCGTGGTGGGCCTGAAGGCGACCAGCGGCCACTGAGCCCCTGCCGGGGCGCGGGACGGTCATCGCCCCGCGCCCCTCACGGGTGTCAGTCGCCCCGGCTCCGGCCGTTCGGGCCCGTGGTGAGGCCGCCGAGCGCGCCCTGCGCGGCGCCGCCCTGGTCACCGCCACCGCCGTCCGCGGCACCGCCGTCGGCCGCGCCGCCGTCCGCCGCGCCACCGCCGTCCGCGCCGCCCTGCTGGCCGCCGTCCTGGCCGCCCTGGTCGCCGCCGCCCTGCTGGCCACCCTGCTGACCGCCGCCGTCCTGGCCCTGGTTCCGGCCGCCCTGCTGGCCGCCGTCCTGGCCGTCCTGGTCGCCGCCGCCCTGCTGGCCACCCTGGTCGCCGCCGCCGCCGGTCTGGTCGCCGTCGTCGTCGCCGCCGGTCGTGCCTCCCGTGTCCGTGTCCTCGTCGGGCTCCTCGGCCGACTGCGAGGGGTCCGGGGCGACCGGCTCCTCCGAGCCCGGCTCCAGCTGGAGGTCGAACTCCGTGGCGGGCTTGCCCTCCAGGGCCTCCCTGGTGAACTGCGACCACACCTTCGCCGGGTAGCCGCCGCCGTTGATGCGGGTCTCGCCCAGCGCCCCGTACAGCGGCGTCTGCGCCGCCGTGACCGGGTCCTGGCCCATGACCGCGACCACGGTGGCCAGATCGGGGGTGTAGCCCGCGAACCAGGCCGCCTTGTCGCTCTCCGCCGTACCGGTCTTGCCCGCCGCAGGACGGCCCGCGTTCAGCGCCTCGCGGCCCGTGCCGGACTGCACCACGCTCTGGAGGATCGACGTCGTCGTGTCGGCGGCCTCACGGCTCACCGCCGTTGACGTCTTGCGCTGCGGAAGGGCGATGTCCTGGCCGTCCTTGCTGATCTTCTCGACGAGCGTGTACGTGCCGTGCTTGCCGTGGTTGGCGAGCGTCGCGTACGCCTCGGTCATGTCCAGGACGGACGCCGTGGACGGGCCGAGCGCGATCGAGGGGGACGCGGTCAGGTCCGGGGTCTTCGCCGGGACGCCGAGCGCGACCGCGGTGTCCTTGACCTTGTCCGAGCCGACGTCGACGGCCATCTGCGCGTACACCGAGTTCACGGACTTGTCCGTGGCCTCGCGCACGCTGATGTCGCCGTAGTTGACGTCGTCCTCGTTCGCGGGCGCGTACGAGCCGCCGCTCCACCCCTGCACCGGGCGGCGGTTGTTGCCGTCGTACAGCGTGTTCGGCGTGATCGGGGCGCCGGACTGCGTGGCCGAGCCGTTCTCCACCGCCGAGGTGAACACGAACGGCTTGAAGGTCGAGCCGACCTGGTAGTCGCGCCGGGTCGCGTTGTTCACGAACTGCTTCGTGTAGTCGATGCCGCCGTACATCGCGACGACCTTGCCGGTCTTCGGGTCCACCGAGGCGCCGCCCACGCGCACGTTCTTGTCGATCTTGCGGGCCTTTTTGTCGACCTTCGACATCACCTGGTCGTCGACGGCCTTGACGAAGGCGTCCTGCTTGGGCTTCTGGAGCGTGGTGGTGATGCGGTAGCCGCCCTTGCTGAGGGCGTCCTCGTCGACGATCCGGTTCTCGATCAGGTAGTCCTCGACGGCCTTCACGACGTAGCCGCGCTGGCCGGACAGGCCCGGCGCGCCCTTCGCCTGCTCCGGCATCGGGAACTTGACCTTGTCCCGCTCGGCCTGGTCGAGCCAGCCCTCCTTGACCATGCCGTCCAGGACGTAGTTCCAGCGGGCGACGGCACGGGGCTTGTTCTCCGGGTGCGTCGCCACGTCGTACGCGTTGGGGGAGTTCACCAGGGTCGCCAGGTACGCGCCCTGGGCGACGGTCAGGTCCTCGACGTCCTCGCCGTAGTACGCCTGCGCCGCGGCCTGCACGCCGTACGCGCTGCGGCCGAAGTAGCTGGTGTTCAGATAGCCCTGGAGGATGTCGTCCTTGCTCACCTCGCGGTCCAGCTTGATCGCGATGAAGAACTCCTTCACCTTGCGGGAGACCGTCTGCTCCTGCGCCAGGTAGTAGTTCTTCACGTACTGCTGGGTGATCGTCGAGCCGGACTGCTTGCCCTTGCCGGTGAGCGTGTTCCAGCCCGCGCGGAGCATCGCCTTCGGGTCGACGGCGGACTCGCTGTAGAAGTCCCGGTCCTCCGCGGCGAGGACCGCGTGCTGGACCTTCTTGGGCACCTTCGACAGCGGCACGTTCTCGCGGTTGACCTTGCCGTCGCGGGCGATCTCGGTGCCGTCGGCGTACAGGTAGACGTTGCTCTGCTTGGTGGCCATGGCGTTGGCCGGCGGGATGTTCACGAGGAAGTAGCCCGTCATGAACGCGCCCACGACCAGCAGGATCAACAGGATGAAGGTGCCGAGCACCATCCGCCAGGTCGGGATGAGACGCCGCCAGCCCTTGCGCTTGGGCCGCTTCGCCTTCTTGCCCTTCTTGCCGGGCGCCACGGGTGCGGCGGGGCTCGCCCCCTCGCCGTCACCGCCCGCGCCGCCCGCGCCGCCCGTGTCCGGGTCGCGGGGCGCCCAGCCCCGCGGCTCCGCCTTGCCGGGCTCCTGGTGCCCAGCGGCGGGCCCGTCGGCCCGCGTGGGCCGCAGCCGGGTCGTGGCGGGACCGCTCCCGGCGCCCCCGGCTCCTCGGGGCCCGGCCGCGACGGGGCGGATCTGCTGGGTCGCGGGGTCGTTCGCGGGGGAGGCCGGGGTGCCCTTGGCCTTGGGCGGCGCGGCGGGGCCCTCCTCGCGCGCGGCCGGGGAGCCGCTTTGGCCCTTGGCGGGCGCGGCGGGACCGTCCTGGTCCGTGATCGGCCGGATCTGCCGCGTGGCGGGGTCGGGCGCGCCCCGGCCCTGCCCGGCGCCCCGGCCGGACCCGGCGGGGTCATCCCGGCGTGCGGGCGCGTCACCCTCGCCGGGGACGCCCGGGCGGCGCCCCGCGGCGGGGCGGCGGGCTCCCTCGGGGGCGTCCTGGCGCGGGGCCGCAGGCCCGTCCTCGGGGGCGGCGGGCTCCCCGGGCCCGTCAGCGGGCCCGCGCCCGGGGCCACGCTGCTGCTGCGGCTCGTCGCTGCTCATGTCTCGCGGAACTCCCAGTTCGCGTCGTACGCCTCGTACGACCCATTGCACACTGTCTCCGCATGCCTATCTGACCAGGCACGCGCCGCGCGGCGAAATTGCCTGGCACGGACGGCCCCGCTCACATTAGGCTCCTGCGCTTCGGTCCGGACACGCGGTCCGGGCGCCCGGCCTGGAGCGGGACGAGGCTCTCTGAAAGGGATGTGCGTGAGAACAGGACGGTTCCGCTTGTACGCGGCCGTCGCCGGAGGAAACTTCCGGAGATTCGCCACGTACCGGATGGCGACGCTGGCGGGTGTGTTCACCAACACGGTGTTCGGGGTGATCCTGGCCTACACCTACAAAGCCCTCTGGGACGAGAGACCCGGACTAGGAGGATACGACCAGGCGCAGGCGCTCACGTACGTCTGGCTCGGTCAGGCCCTCCTGATGGCCGTCGCGGCGATGGGCGGCGGCTTCGAGGCCGACCTGATGGAACGCATCCGCACCGGCGACGTCGCGACCGACCTCTACCGGCCCGCCGACCTCCAGGCGTGGTGGCTCGCGAGTGACCTGGGCCGGGCGGCGTTCCACCTTCTGGGCCGTGGGGTGGTGCCGATGGCCTTCGGGGCGCTCGCCTTCCGGCTCGCGCTGCCGACATCACCGCTGACGTGGCTCGCGACGCTCCTCGCCGTGTTCCTCGGCGTCGTCGTCAGCTTCGCCCTGCGCTACCTGGTGGCGCTCAGCGCCTTCTGGCTCCTGGACGGCGCGGGCGTGGCCCAGATCTCCTGGCTCGCGGGCATGTTCTTCTCCGGCATGCTGCTGCCCCTGAACGTGTTCCCCGGCGCCCTCGGCGAGGTCGCCCGCGCCCTGCCCTGGTCGGCGCTGCTCCAGGTGCCCGCCGACGTGTTCCTCGGCAAGCACACGGGCACCGGGCTCCTTACGATCTACGCCTTCCAGGCCGCCTGGGCGGCCGCCCTGCTCGCCGCGGGACGGCTCCTCCAGGGCGTGGCCACCCGACGGGTGGTGGTCCAGGGTGGCTGAGTCACCACGGGAGCCTGCGCAGGTCCCGGCGCACGGTGGCCTCGGCGCCCCGGCGGGGCCCCTCGCCAGGGCCCGCGAGGGCGTGCGCGCCTACCGCCTGATCACCGCCATGTGGATCCGCTCCACGATGGCGTACCGCGCCTCCTTCGCGCTGACGGCCGTCGGGAACTTCGCGGCGACCGCGCTCGACTTCGTCGCGATCCTGCTGATGTTCTCCCAGGTGGACCGGCTCGGCGGCTACGGCCTCGGCGAGATCGCCTTCCTGTACGGGGCGGCGTCCACCGCCTTCGGCGTGGCCGACCTCACCATGGGCTCCATGGAGCGGCTCGGCACCCGGGTGCGCGACGGCACGCTCGACACGCTCCTGGTCCGCCCCGTACCGGTGCTCGCGCAGGTCGCGGCCGACCGCTTCGCGCTGCGCCGCCTCGGCCGGATCACCCAGGGCCTGCTGGTCCTCGCGTACGGCCTCGGGAGCGCGGACATCGCCTGGACACCCCTGAAGGTCCTGCTCGTGCCACTGATGCTGATCGGCGGGGCCGGGATCTTCGCCGCCGTCTTCGTGCTCGGCGCGGCCTTCCAGTTCGTCGCCCAGGACGCGTCCGAGGTGCAGAACTCCGTGACGTACGGGGGCAACACGCTGCTCCAGTACCCGCCGACCGTCTTCGCCGACGACCTGGTGCGCGGGGTCACCTTCGTCGTGCCGATCGCCTTCGTGAACTGGCTGCCCGGCCTGTACGTCCTGGACCGCCCCTATCCGCTCGGCCTGCCGGAGTGGGCCGCCTTCACACCGCCGCTGGTGGCCCTCGCGTGCCTCGCGCTCGCGGGCCTCGCCTGGCGCGCGGGACTCCGCTCGTACCGCAGCACAGGGAGCTGACTCTTTCGTGGACAGCGACGCGTTCATCACCCTCGACGGCGTCGAGAAGGTCTTCGACGTACGCAAGAAGACCGGCTTCCTGCGCCGCGAACGGCGCGAGGTGCGCGCCGTCGACGGCATCACCTTCGAGGTGCCGCGCGGCGAGATGGTCGGCTACATCGGCCCGAACGGCGCGGGCAAGTCGACCACGATCAAGATGCTGACCGGCATCCTCACGCCCAGCGGCGGCCGGCTGCGGGTCGCCGGCATCGACCCGGCCCGCGAGCGCACCCGCCTGGCCCGGCACATCGGCGTCGTCTTCGGCCAGCGCACCACGCTGTGGTGGGACCTGCCGCTCATCGACTCGTACCGCCTGATGCACCGCATGTACCGGATCCCGGACGCCCGGTTCGCCGAGAACCTCGACCGCTGTGTCGAACTCCTGGACCTGGGCGCCCTGTTGGACGTCCCCGTACGGCAGCTCTCGCTCGGCCAGCGCATGCGCGGCGACATCGCGGCGGCGCTCCTGCACGACCCGGAGGTCCTCTACCTGGACGAGCCGACCATCGGCCTCGACGTGGTCAGCAAGGCGAAGGTCCGCGGCTTCCTGCGCGACCTGAACGCCGAGTCCGGCACCACGGTCCTGCTCACCACGCACGACCTCACCGACATCGAGCAGCTGTGCAAGCGCGTCATGGTCATCGACCACGGGCGCCTGATGTACGACGGCCCGCTGGCCGGCCTCCACGAGGTGGGCCAGAGCGAACGCATGCTGGTCGTGGACCTGGAGCACGAACTGCCGCCCCTGGACGTCGAGTCGGCGCGGGTCGTGCGCACCGAGGGCCCCCGGCAGTGGCTGGCCTTCCCCGCGGCCGCCTCGGCGGCCCCGCTGGTCGCCGCGATCGCCGAGCGCTATCCGCTGCTCGACCTGTCCGTGCGCGAGCCGGACATCGAGGCCGTCATCGCCAAGATGTACGCCGACAGGGGGACCTCGTAGGCTTCGGGGTATGACGGACGCCGAGTCTTCCCAACCCCCCGCGTCGCCGCCGGCCGTCCCCGGCTCGCCGAACCCCGAGCTGCGCGCGTCCGACGCCGACCGCGAACGCGTCGCGGAGGTCCTGCGCGAGGCGGTCGCCGAGGGCCGCCTCGACATGGACGAGTTCAACGAGCGGGTGGACGCGGCCTACCGGGCCCGTACGTACGGCGACCTCGCGCCCCTCACCCGGGACCTGCCCGCGGCCGGCGCGGTCGCCCCGAAGACCTCCCTGGTCAAGCGGTCCGCCGACGGCGAGTCGACGGAGATCGACTGGGCGGAGCGCGTGGTCGTGGGCGCCGAGCCCACCTCCGGCGGCGCCTTCGCCTTCTGGAGCGGCTTCAGCCGCAAGGGCCGCTGGACCATCGGTCGGCTCTTCACCTCGTTCGCGATGTGGGGCGGCGGCGAGATCGACCTGCGCGAGGCCCGCTTCGCCGACCGCGAGGTCGTGATCCGCTGCTTCACGATCATGGGCGGCATCCAGGTCACCGTGCCGCCCGAACTGAACGTCACCGTGAGGGGCTTCGGCTTCATGGGCGGCTTCGGCGACGACGCCACGGGCGAGGGCACGCCCGGCTCCCCGCGCGTGACCGTCACCGGCTTCGCCCTCATGGGCGGCGTCGGTGTCGAGCGCAAGCTCCGCAAGGCCGAGCGGCAGCGCCTGAAGGAGGAGCGCCGCCAGGCGAAGCTGGAGGCGCGGGAGGTTCGGCGCCTGGAACACCAGCGGCGGCACCAGGAGCGCCACGAGCGGCACCGGGAGCGTCACGAGCGCCACCGCGAGCGCCACGAGCTGCACCGCCGCCGGGTGGAGGACAACCACCACGGCATCCACGGCGGGGACGCGCAGTAGCCGCCCGTACACGACAGCGGGGGAGGGGGGGGGGGGGGGGGGGCCCCCCCGCGTGTCGCTGTCGTGGGGCGTCCTTTTGGGACTTTGGATAGGCCCCGGGGGCCCGGAGGAGGGACCTGACGCCTGCGTCCCATCCCCCAGTGT